>NZ_JAUBQB010000006.1:117856-140039 GCF_036701035.1 Microcoleus sp. Pol7_B2
TCGTTTTCACTCCGGCTAATTGGAATGCAGCGCAAACTGTCACCGTCAAAGCTACCGACGACAGCATAGTGGAAGGAACCCACACCGGGTTCATTCTTTCGAGCGTTGCCGCCGACAGTGCTGCCGAATACTTGCCAGTGGCGATCGCACCACTTAGCGTCACCATCGCCGACAACGACATCGCCCCACCGACACCGACACCAGTCATCAACTTTTCGCCCACAATTATCATGCCGACGCCGACACCAGCGCCGACGCCAGCACCAGTCATCAATTTTTCGCCCACAATTATCGTGCCGACGCCGACACCAGCGGCGACGCCAGCGCCGACGCCAGCACCAACTCCAGCACTAACTCCAGCGCCAACCCCACCACCAACTCCAGCCCCAACCCCTATCCCGGAACCCACTCCCGTCCCAACCCCCCAGCAAACTGAAGATCCAGATTGCATTTGCACGCAAATTACCTTACCGGAGATCACTCCTCTTGACGGTTTCAATCTTGTTCAAAACAACCTGGTTGGTGCGGATCCAAACGAGATCCTCGCTGGCACCAGTGGCGGTGACGGCATCAACGGTTTGGGCGGAGACGATGTTCTGATCGGTTTGGCAGGCAACGACAACCTATTTGGCGGATTGATCAGCAACATTCCTGTTGGACCGCAGGTCGATCGGGACTTGCTGTTGGGCGGGCCCGGCGACGACTACCTTAACGGTCAAGCCGGCTACGACACCATGTTCGGCGGTAAGGGCAACGACGCTGTTTTCGGGGGCAAAGATAACGACCTGATATGGGGTGGACGGGGTTCTGACACTGTTGTGGGCGAGGAGGGAAACGACAGCCTCTACGGTGGCACCAACAGCGAATCTGACCGCGATAGCGCCGGGAACGATTTGTTATTCGGTGCCAAGGGAAATGACTTCCTCTCCGGTCAGGATGTCTCTGATACCCTTTCTGGCGGTGACGGCAACGATACTGCGCGCGGTGGCAAGGGCAACGATGTAGTTTTAGGCGACTCGGGTAGCGACTTGCTGTTCGGCGACCAAGGCAATGACTCTATCTGTGGCGGCGACGAGGATGACACGCTGTTTGGGGATATTGGCAGCCCCCTGCCTGTCGGCGTTGCTAGCGGTCAAGACCAAGTGTGTGGCGGTGCTGGCAATGACCTGCTGTTCGGCAATGAAGGCAGCGATACTATCAACGGTGATGCTGGCGACGATACGATTTTGGGAGGCAAAGACAGTGACAGCTTGGTCGGCGGCGCTGGCGACGACGTGCTCATTGGCGATGAGGGCAGCGATACTTTGCTCGGCGGCAGCGGAGGCGACTTATTTGTCTTGACACCCGCACAAGGAAGTGATGTAATATCCGACTTCAGGAAAGGGCAAGATTTGCTGAGTTTAGGGGACGGTTTGACTTTCACTCAACTGAGCATTAGCCAAGGCACAGAAGGGCAAGAGGCCACTCCCACAACTTTCATAAGAATTTCTAACTCTGGGGAACTCTTGGCAGTTTTGAATGGGGTGCAAGCGAGTGCGATCGCGCCGTCCGATTTCGTTCAAATTTTGCGACTCGGTAGCTGAGAGGAAAGCGCTGTAGAGCCGCCCAAGGAAAATCAATCTACAGCCGTTGAACTGCGATCGGGCTAGCATCGCAATCAGCCTTTGGGCTGCCGAAATGCCAGCCCACGCCGCCCGACAATTTATGTATTGAGAAGCTAGAAGCCCGATCCTAACAAGCTTATTGCTCGCAGTGCCACCGCTCAGTTTTAAGGCGGGCGCTCGCAAGAATAATTAATAACTAATCATACAACCTATCCATTTTCAATTATATGCAAAACTGCTTAGGCAAGCACCATGCTTTCTTCCTATAGAACCCATTTGACATCTAGCTATGCGCTAAACGCTTGAGCATTAGTCGAATGAAACAAAGGTTAAGCTTGGCAGTGGCATGGCTGAGCGTCCTCTCAAAGTTCTTGACTAAACTTTTACAACGTTCCATCCAAGCATTTGAGCGCTCAATGACCCATCGAGTTGCGACTACGACAAATCCCGTTTTTCCAAGTGCTGCTTTTTCGGCTTTTGTCGGTTTGGGTGCCAGTTCAAATCGGATCTTGGTCATGATTTGGGGGTAGAGGTCTTGCAAAGCTGCCGTTATCATCTCTGGATGATAGCCATTGTCCAGCAGAATGGTGATCTTCGGGATATTGACTGGTTTGGCGCGAAAGTAGTCGAGATGCTGGCTCAACATCTCGATTAAGCCTTGATCATCGGAGACATTGGCTTTCGTGCAGTGAGTAAAAAACGGAAAGCCGAGTGTATCGACGGCGAGATGTCGTTTGATGCCGTTGGTAGATTTGTAAAAGCAAAAGCCTTTGGACTCAACACTGGCATTGCAGGTATTCTTCACCGCTTGCGAGTCAATCATCAGCAACGTTGTCCACTTGGCTTTTTTTTGACTTGTTCACGCACTTGTCCATGTAAGATGGTCATCAGTCCAAGAATTGCTCCTGCATCCCGCCACTGCTTGTAGTGCCAATATACGGTTGAGTAGGGTGGCCGATCTTTGGGTAAATCTTGCCAATTACAGCCATTCTTAAGTTGGTAGAACATCCCATCCAACAGTTCTCGTTTCGTCCAATCACAGGGTCTTGTCTGCTTCTTCAGCGGCAAGATCTGGGGCAGGAGGGGTTCAAGAATTTCCCATTCTTCGTCGGTGAGACTGCTGGAGTACGGCATGGTGAGTAGGATATGGCTTTTGCGCTACTTTAAGTCAACGGAGTCAGAGATGTCAAATGGGTTCTATACAATCCTCTATTTAGCCCAGAAAAAAACTATCCTAAACCCTCTAAGTAGGCTTTCAAGGTAAGCTAGCCCATTTTTACCGTGTTATTTTTATTCGATAAAGTTCTATGTTAATTTCTAACTTACGCAATACGAATGGCTGAAAATCTTACAATTAAAATCGGTTGTTAAAGGAATTAGGGGGGGATAAATACTTCTTAAAAACGGCTGGTACAACAAACAATTTAAAAACTGCTTCCCCAAAATCAAGTAATAAAAATGGGAAGCAAAGGGTTGGAAACAGGTGAATAAAATTTTTCAGCAAAAAAACAATATGCCCAAAAGCCACAAAATCGAGTATAATAATATTGCAAAATTGAGTCGCAGTTCAGAAATACTGTAGAAAAAACTAAATTTATTGAAATAGACAGGTGCAAATTGAGGATTGAAGGCGTACCCAAATTGACTAAATATTTGCTGATCGGTTCCACAAAAGCTTACAGCGGCAAGTCGGCCATCGCCTTGGGGATGGCACTCGGACTCCGGGAAAAAGGACTGGCCATCGCCTACGGCAAACCTCTGGGAACCTGTTTCAGCTCCGAGGGAGCTGGGATCGAGGACGAAGATGTACGGTTCGCGGTAGAGACGCTGAAGCTCTCAGAAAGTCAGATGCCGTCAACACTGCTGTATTTGGATGAAGAGACAGTTCACAAGCGTTTGCGGGGAGAAGACAAGACAGATTACCGCCAGTCTTTAGCGCAATATTTGCAAGCTCCCAGCGGAGACTTGGTGCTGTTAGAAGGCCCAGCTAATTTGGAGGAAGGCAGTCTGTTTGACTTGTCTTTGGCTCAAGTCGCTGAGGCAGTTGATGCCTCTGTGCTGTTGGTAGCCCGCCCGATCGATCTTTATATAGACGATTTGCTGTCTGCTAAACAGCGTTTGGGTTCCCGGTTGCTGGGCGTGGTACTTAATGACGTTCCCTCGGACAAACTCGAATGCGTAACGGCGACTGTCCGGCCTTTTCTGGAGGTTGCGGGTATTCCAGTTTTGGGAATGCTGCCGAGAAGTGCTTTGCTGCGAAGTGTCAGCGTCAAAGAATTGGTGCACCAATTGAAAGCTGACGTGCTGTGCCGTCGAGACCGTTTGGACTTGATGGTGGAAACCTTGACAATTGGCGCTATGAATGTTAGTTCGGCTCTGAAGTATTTCCGCAAAGCGAGAAATATGGCGGTGGTGACGGGGGGCGATCGCACGGACATTCAGCTAGCGGCTCTGGAGAGCTCGACTCAGTGCTTAATTTTGACAGGCCACTTGCCTCCTTCTCCCCTAGTGATTGGCAGGGCAGAAGAAATGGAAATTCCGGTTTTGTCTGTTGATTTGGATACCTTAACCACGGTAGAAATTATCGACAGCACCTTTGGCAGCGTGCGCCTGCACGAACCGATCAAGGTGGAATGCGTTACTCAGCTAATGGCAGAACATTTTGACCTTGATGGCATGATGGCATCCTTGGGCCTGAGCGATCAAGTCGATTAATAACAGAGCCGGAGCTGAGGGAAGAAGGTATTCGGCAGAGAGAAGTTTTTGTTTAAATAAATAAAAAGCCAAAATTCTTAAATTCTCAATTTTTCTTGAATTCTACCTTGAGCTCCGGCTGCCGAATGTCTTCAGACATTCTGCCTTCTGGCTTCCTCAAATCTCCCGATCCTCTAGTCTGATCCGGTAAATCAGCAATTCTTAACTTCTTTTTGGCGGCAATGGCTAGTGAGTCTGCTAAAATCCACAACGTAGTTTTATTTAATTTAATAAATTCTTTGAGTCAATCAATTGAGCTACCCAGAGTAGATGATTTTTTACAAGAACTTGCGGCGATCCAGCAAACCAGCTCCAAGCGGATTGCTCTTTTGGGTTCTCGCCACGTTCCTATTACCCACCAGCAGCTAATTGAGATGCTGAGCTACGCCATAGTTCTGGGAGGCAATCAGCTCATCACTTCTGGTGCAACAGGCACCAATTCAGCAGCAATTCGGGGAGCAATGCGAGCAGATCCAAATCTGCTGACGGTGATTTTGCCACAAAGCATGAGTCGCCAGCCTCGGGAGTCTCGCGACCAACTCGAACAAGTGATACATTTGGTAGAAAATCCCAAAAATGATAGCTTGTCTCTCCCGGAAGCAAGCGCCATGTGCAATCAGGAGATTATTTCTCGCTGCCAGCAACTGATATGTTTTGCTTTTCACGAAAGCCACACTTTGCTGAAAACTTGCCAGGATGCGGAGGAACAGCGCAAGGTAGTTACTCTGTTCTATTTTGATTGAACTGCGAGGCCGATGATGCTGTTGGGATTACCTGTGTCGGTTATTCTGCTTGATTGTATTGCTGCTGCTGCTGCGCTGGTTTACGCACCGTTTTTGGTGGTTGCGTTCGCCCGCTTGCAGCTAGGCTACGACCAAGCAGCCCCCCGCGCTATGTTTGAGAGGTTGCCGGCTTACGCTCAACGGGCAACTTGGGCTCACCAAAATTCGTTTGAGACGTTTATGCTGTTTTCAGCGGCGGCTTTGATGGCTTTTGTGACGGGGGTAGATTCGGAACCGGCGGGTTGGGCTGCGCTCGCTTTTACGATCGCCCGGTTGTTGTTTTCGGTTTTCTATATTCTGAATGTGCCGCTGGGGCGATCGCTCATGTTTGCGATTAGTTCTTCTTGCACAGCTACTTTATTCTATTTCAGTTTAATGGCTGTTAATGGCTAATTGTTATTAGTCACTGGTCATTAGTCATTAGTTAAGAGACGCTTAATTAATGACTAATTACCAACTACCAACTACCAATTACCCATTACCAACTACCAATTACCCATTACCAATTACTAATTTATGGCTGCTAGTTATTCCTTTGATATTGTCAGCGAGTTCGATCGGCAAGAATTAGTTAACGCTGTTGACCAAACTGTGCGGGAAATTCAAAGCCGTTACGACTTGAAAGATACCAAAACTACTGTAGAATTGGGCGCTGAAGCAATTACTGTCAATACCGACAGTGAATTTACTCTCGACGCGATTCACACAGTTTTGCAAACTAAAGCCGCCAAGCGCAATTTGTCTCTGAAAATTTTTGATTATGGGAAAATTGAAGCTGCTAGTGGTACTAGAGTACGCCAAGAAATCAAACTTAAAAAAGGGATAGACCAGGAAATTGCCAAGAAAATCACTAAATTAATTCGAGATGAGTTTAAAAAAATTCAAGGCTCGATTCAAGGTGATTCAGTGCGCGTTTCGGCTAAGGATAAGGATGATTTGCAGTTGGTAATTCAACGGTTGAAGCAAGAAGATTATCCGATGGCTTTGCAGTTTACCAATTACAGGTAAATTTTTGAAAGCTAACTATTGGATTCCCGGTTATGCGATCGCATCTTTGAGTGCTATAGAACTTGCCTTGCGCTTGCTCGGATTCGGAAATCCTGCCTTGCTGCAAGCTGATGCTAATGCTGGCTATATATTTGCACCAACTCAACTTGTATATCGCTTTGGGAATAGAGTTGAGTACAATCAATTTTCTCAGCGTTCTGAACAAATCGATTCAGCAAAGCCTGAAGATACTCTCAGAATTTTGATGATAGGAGATTCGGTTCTAAACGGTAATAATACCACCGATCAGAAAGAAACTCTTCCAGAATTGTTTGAAGCGCGTTTGTTGGGCATAAAAAAGCAAGTTGAGGTGCTGAATGCTTCGGCAGGTTCTTGGGGAATTGGCAATCAATTGGGATATATTCGCAAGTTTGGCACTTTTGAAAGCGAGGCTGTGATTTTGCAAATTGGTACTCACGATTTGCTACAACCTCCAAGCAGCAGCGCGGGGGTGGGAAATGAGCCGCTGCTGCCGAATCGCAAACCGTTATTGGCAATTCAAGAAGTGTTTCAAAGACACGTTATTCGCCAATTGTCAAGTGTTTTTGTATCGAATTCTCCTGCGGCGGGAGTGCCGGTGTCGGAATCACAACGGTTTATGGAAAATATGCAGCGATTTGAGAAAATAGTTGCTTTGGTGCGAGCTAAAAATATTCCGTTGTTTGTGTTGTATACTTGCGATCGAGCGGATTTACTGCCCGTACCGAATCAGCCGAAGTTTAAATCCGAGTTTGTCGATCGGCTAAAAGCTTTAAAAATTCCAATCATAGACACTCATGCAGCCTGGTCAAAATTGCCGAAAACGAGGGTAAAAAGTTATTTTCGGGATGGCGTACACCCCACAGCCCCAGCTTATGAATCAATAGCAGATTTAGTGTTTCAACAGTTGTGTATACAGAAAAAATTGGTGGCGTGTGGCGGGAAGAAATAAGCTGCTTTATAGCCGAAGGAAGAAGTCCGATGGAAGCCGCCAGAAGGAAGAGGTAATTCCTGAGAACTGGGACCTGACAACTGACAACGGATTGGTATTAAATATCTAAACCCGTGACTGTTAAGTCGGGAGGATGTTCGACAACAAACTGGTAATATAACTCTTGCTTTGCTTGTGGCGGCAGAGACATTATCCATTCTAGCAGTCCCATTTCACCTGCTACTATTTTCGGATTAGTGAGAGTCGATCGCACTTTAATTTGTTCATTGCGGCTGACTGGCAATTGTTCTTTTAGTGTCAGGTGTACCTGCACCTGATGCAAGTTTGTCACATTTAAGCGATAAGCGTAACTCGTGCGCCTCTGCTGACCGATCAGTTTTTTATCTACTTGTCTTTCCACTAATTCCCGCTGTATTTTTAACCGTTCATCTATTCCTAAATTAACTTTATATTCTTGCCCGGGGGAAACATTTTCTAACTGCACACGGCCGACAAAAGTGTTGTCGCGAAAAATATTTGCTTTACCGGGAAGCAGAGTTGCGCCTGTCAGCGGATTCACAACAACTGCTTGCAAATAGGCAAAACTGACTAATCGCGGAACGGCTATATATTCAGGCGTAAAGGGATAATTTTCGCTGAAAATCGTCACTTTGTGCGGTGTACCGTCGCTGGGAATCTTGGTAATTCCGCCTACTTGAAATGAGACTGTACCGCCTTCTCTGGATACTTGGGCTGTGGCTATTTGAGCTGCTATGGGCGCTCGTGTTATGGAGCGTGAACCGCCTGCAAAACCTTCAGATAATACCTCTTCTAGGTCTAAAAAATCATCCTCTGATGAACCCCTACCAAAAAATTGCTCTGGCTCGGTTTTATCGATATACCAAGGTTCTAGTTTTGGTGGGAGAGTTCCCATTCCGGGTTTTGCTGTAGATAAAGTCAGCGCTACTCCCGTCCAATCTTCGCCTGTATTTTGATTGACTTCGGCTAGGTAAGTGAGATTAATTTGGTTGTTGGTAGTGTTTACTCGCAAGTCGTAAAGGGGAGTCCAACGGGCTCGCGTGACTACATAGGAAACTTCTATTTCAAAATTGCCGCTGCCACTGAGTTCAATGGCAACAATGATGTTAAAACTTTGCTGCGAATGGGGAGTTTGTACTTGCCCCAACTGCTGCTGCAAAGCTTTTATTTGCTTGTCTATTTCGCGCTGCTGTTTTTCGTGTTGGGCGATCGCACTTACATATTTTAGGTAATTAGTTCCTAAAAAATTGAGCAATTCGCTAGTTTCGTTTAAACCTACCTGCTGTTTGGCGATGCTGCTAGAAAAGAAACCGACGCTTTTTTCGCTCAAACCTTCCACAAATTGGAGCTGAATTTTTCGGGCGGTTATTTTGTCGTTAATTCCCCGTCTTTGGGTTTGTAACTCCTTAATTTGTTGGGTTAATTCGGCAGTGCGATCGCCCACTGGTTCGCTGCTAAACACTCTTTCGCTTCGCACTCCCAAAAGTCGCACAGCAACTGTACCCACACCCGTAGCCCTGACTGACTCTGTGTCGAGGGTTGGAGGAACAGAGGCGATCGCCAATTCTCGCTCGTTTCCCGTCAGAGATACCGTACCGCGCCGCGTCACCAAAGCGCGATCGGTATAAACTGTAACTTTTGATATGCTAGTATTTAGTGTTTTAATGGTATCAGAATTAAGTATTTCTGAGTCAGTCATTGCCCGTGGCTCCTATTTAATAACCGTTTAGTCGATCGAGCTATTTCAAAAATAGTTTATTGGTCAATTTTCCCGATCGCCCATTCCTCTAGAAAATTCCTCAAGCGCATCCAAAGGCGAAGCAAATAAAATGCAGCGTTTCAGCAAAGATAAGTCTAACTCTGGCAGCATTTCGCTGCTAGTAATGCGATCGTAACCTTCCTCTCGCAGATGGTAAAGCTCTAGAGTGCCATCTTCCCAAAACCAGACTTCCGAGACTCCCATCAGTCGGTATTTCTGAAGTTTAATCGGACTACCGCTAGTGATAACAATCTCAATACATAAATCTGGCACATCTTTAATAGTTCCGAAACAATAAGACAAATCTGCCTGATACTCGACTTGCTCTTCGACAATCTGACTGTAAGTACCGCTGGGAAAAAATACAATTCTTCTTTGCAGAAAATACTGTCCCATTAGCAAGCCCATCAAACACCTAATCGCTTCATGCAACCTTCCAGTACCCACAATTTCTAAAACTCCCTCACAATAAAATAAGCGTACATTCGGCACGTCTTCAAAACCAGCTTGAATTGCCTTGAATTGATGCCATGTCACACCGCGCCAAGTGAAACGTTGTTCGATTGCGGGAGAACTGGTTGGATTGTCTACAGTTTGAAGCATGATTGTTTTATTGATGTTCAAAATGGTAGCGCGGGAGTGGGCGAGTTTATGAGTTTACGAAATCGTTAGTTTTAGGAATTGATAATTGGTAAAACCCACCCCTACGTTTAATTTTAGCTCAGTGGCTCGATTCCTGCCAAATCCAAAATTTGAGGAATTAAATCTTCTCGTTTGACAGCCATCATGTGAACTCCTTGACAAATCTGCCGCGCTAGTTTGACTTGTTCTGCAGCAATTTTTATGCCTTCCTGCAAGGGTTCGGGAGCTTTTGCTAAACGATCGATAGTCTCTTGTGGGATGTGAACTCCCGGCACGTATTTTTGAATAAATTCAGCATTTTTAGCTGATTTAAACAAAAATATTCCTGCTAAGACTGGCTTGTTGCAGCCCGCTGCAACGTGGTGCATAAACTTATCCAAAACTTCAAAATCTGTAATTAATTGACTCTGAAAAAACTGTGCTCCAGCCTCTACTTTTTTCTCGAATCGACTTTGCAAACCAGACCAACTGGGGCATTGCGGATCGACTGCTGCACCTACAAATAAATCAGTAACTCCGTCGGTTAGAGGTTGGTCATTCCAGTCTTGACCACCGTTCATTTTTTGAATAACTTGCAATAGCCGAACTGATTCCAAATCGAATACACTTTTTGCTTTAGGATGGTCGCCGGCTTTGACGGGATCGCCTGTAAGTGCTAGTACATTGCGAATGCCTAAAGCGTGGGCTCCCATGAGATCCGCTTGCAGGCCAATTAGATTGCGATCGCGACAAGCAACTTGACAAATTGGCTCAATTCCGTGCTGCACTAAAATCGCCGAAACTGCTAGGGGGCACATTCGCAAAACTGCGCGACTTCCGTCTGTGATATTAATTGCATGAACTCTGTTTTTGAGGCGTTCAGCCATTTGAATTGTGTGAGTTATGTCGCCACCTTTTGGTGGGGCAACTTCGGCAGTAATTATAAATTCTCCGGGGGTGGTGCAGGCTGTGCGAAAACGGTTCATGATTATTTGTCTGTTATTGGTTATTTGTTATTTGACGGTTGACTGTTGACGGTTGACTGTTGTTAGTGGGCAGTTGTCAGTGGGCAGTTTGCAGTTGTCATTTTTAACAACTAACCAAGAACAACTAACAACTAACAACTAACAACTAAACAGGTAAAGAATAACCGAAAGCTGTCTTCACCTTAGTTAGAGTTTGATTAGCAATAGCTTCTGCTTGTTCTCTTCCGCGACGTAGTACAGAGTCTAAATATCCCGGATTGTCCATTATTTCCTTGTATTTATCCTGAATTGGTTTGAGGGCATTAATTGTCGTCTCTGTCAGCAAGGGTTTAAAATCTCCCCAACCCATGTTTTCACACTCTGTTGCTACTTCTTCCTTAGATTTGCCGGAAAGCAGGAGATAAAGTGTCAGCAAATTTCTAGCTTCGGGGCGATCTGGGTCGTCAAAAGTCAAACCCCGCACGGCATCTGTTTTACAGCGCTTGATTTTTTTGGCGATCGTATCTGGCGAATCCAATAAATTAATTCGACTTTGTTCGGAAGGGTCAGATTTCGACATCTTGCGCGTGCCATCTGTCAAACTCATCACCCTCGCACCGTCAGTCCGAATTAAGGGCTCGGGAAGTTTCAAGACTGGCTTTTCGGGTGTGCCGAATTGGTGATTTAATCTGATGACAATATCGCGGGTGAGTTCCAAATGCTGTTTTTGGTCTTCTCCCACTGGCACTTTGTCGGCATCGTAAAGCAAAATGTCTGCTGCCATTAACACGGGATAATTTAGCAAGCCGGCGTTGACATTTTCACCTTGTTTAACTGCTTTTTCTTTAAACTGAATCATATCTTCGAGCCAGTTAATCGGCGTAATGCAGTTTAGCAGCCATGCTAGTTCTGTGTGCGCCGAGACGTGGGATTGCACGAAAATAGTAGAATATTCTAAATCGATGCCGCAAGCTAAATAGAGTGCGGCGATCGTGTAAGTGTCGGAGGCTAGAGTTGCTGGATTGTGCGGTGCGGTAATTGCGTGCAAATCGACTACGCAGAAGTAATTTTCGTACTGACTTTGACCTTCTACCCAGTTGCGAATTGCACCGAGATAATTACCGAGGTGAAGATTGCCTGTTGGCTGAACTCCAGAAAGAACGCGCTGTTTGCCCATGAGGAAAGAATAGAATTGAAGTCACATTTCTATATTGACACGTTATTTCAATTTCAGAGCCTCTAATTTTCTGGGGGTTGACTGTTGACTGTTGACTGCTGACGGTTGACGGTTGACTGTTGACAACTAACAACTGACAACTGACAACTGACTAATTACCAATCTGTCAGCAACCTTGCTTTGCGTAAAACAAATGTCAGAACAGTTTCTTCGCCCGTAATAATATCGGCTCTGCCTTCCATTCCCGATTGAATCGAATACTGGCGGGGGACATTAGCCTGGGAGTTTCCGAAGAATTGGCCGTTGGCGGATTTGAGTTTTGTTAAATAAGTTTGTTCGGGCTTAATTGCCACTTCGTAATAAGCTGTACCTAAATTATTAGTGGGATTTTGAGTGGCGATCGCATCTGGGGCGATTTCGCTGACAGTGCCTTTTAATGTGCCGTAATCGGGAAAAGGCAAAGCCGAAATCCTGATCTGTACGGGTTGGCCGATTTGGATGCGGGCGATGTCTTGGGATGTCACCTTGGCTTTGACTACCAGGGGTACGTCGCTGGGGACGATTTGGGCGATCGCGCTGCCGGCTTGTACGGTTTGACCAGTATTTCGTACTTCCAGTCTGAGAATTGTACCATCTGTGGGCGTGCGGATCACGCTATTTTCGAGTTTTAACTCAATTTGATTGAGTTCTTTTTTAGCTTGAATTAATTGTTGTTGAATGGAGGCTTGCTTGACGAGCAAAACCCGCCGACTTCTGCCCAGTCTTTCGGCGACATCTGGCAGCGATGTGGCGAATTTTACTAAAGCGGATTCGATTAATTCCTGTTGGGCGGAACTTTCACTTTGGATGCTTTTAAATTGGGCGCTGGCCAAAATTTGATTTTCTAAGTCGCGCAGTTGCTGGTTGATTTGCTGTGCTGCTGTTTGAGACTGATTAATTATTTCTTGTAACTGCTGTTGTTGAGCGCCCAAACGCGAAGCGTCTACAACTGCGATCGCATCTCCTTCTTTTACTGTCTGATTCTCGCTGACAGCAATGCTTTCGACGGTTCCTTCGGTTGCTGCTTGCACGACGCGCACTTCTCCGGCTGGACGGAAGATCGTGTCTGCTTTGACTGTAGCGCTGTATTTGGTGACGCTAGCGAGGGCGATCGCCCCGCCAAAGGTCGCCACCATCAAAATGCCACCCAAAGTCGTCCAGCGGCTGACAGGGGGCAAAAACTGGTCGTTATCAAAGGTTTCAGCGGGTGTGGCTTCGGGAGTGAGAGACATGGCGGCAAGGGGGAGAGGGGAACAGTTTGGAGTTTGGAGTTTTGAGTTAGGGGGAGGGAGAGATCGCTGATTTGTTTTGTCACTTTTACGATCAGCTTTCCGGAAACCAAGCATAGGTTTAGAAGTCTAAATCAAAATTCACAGGGTAAAGGTAAAAATCCGCACAGCTTTGCCGTTCCCACCCACAAACTTCCCCAAATATCAAGAGGAGTGAAGCCTGCGGGCTACAGTCAGGAAAATATAGGATTTTTGCAATGACTTTTGGCGCTGTTACCGGGTTTTTACTGTATGCGTAGGTAGTAAGTCAGTACATAGGTATTAATAGGAGTTATTTATGTCAGAAAATCAACAAGGTTCACTCTTCATCGAAGTAACCGATGGAGAATCTGCTACTGTCAACGGTGGCAATATTACCAGCGGTGTTAGCGGTGCTAAAAGCAACAGCGAGACGGATAACAGCAGCCGCGAGGGTCTTACTATGCTGTTTTTCCTGCCGCAGCCTAGCCAGCTTTATCTGTACGATCCGAGCCGCGATCGCCCTTACCCAACCCTAGTGGTTTAGATAGCTGAGTCAAGTTGTGCGATAAAGTAAATTTTGAAAATTTATCCGTAGTATTCCGGATGTCGTACAGGACTACAAGAAGTATTACTCAGTATTTACACGAGAATCTAGAAATTAAATAATATTTCTAGTTTCCCTTCAATTTTATTAAGTTAAACGGAGTCTAATCATGAAAGAAACAAAGGACAATTCACTGTTTGCTGAACTCACCCCTGAAGAATCAGCTAGCGTCAACGGCGGTCACTATTATGTCAATCGAGACAATTGTCACCGGCAGCGGCGCAGTTGGGTCGTGTACCGCCGGAATTGCGACGGTTCATACAGAAGAGTAGTCCGCTACGCCTACTACTAAAGTTTAGTGCTAGTCAATTCAGATCTATAACTGTGGAATCGAGAAAGCACCCATAACTTTATGGGTGCTTTTTGCTGATTGGGTAGTTGGTGATGAGTAATCTTCTTTATGCTCTACCATTATTCATTTTGCAAAATGTTAAAGAACATCCCTTTGATCGGCAAAATGCCATTATTCGGACAAGTTAACAGGTTTAAGAAATATCAGGTTGTTCTCCAGCAGAGCGAAGAAGATTGCGGCGCGGCTTGTTTGGCTTCGATCGCGAAATTTTACGGACAAAATTTTACTATTAGCCGCTTGCGAGAATGTGCGGGCACCGGCCAAAAAGGGACGACTCTGCTGGGCTTGAAACAAGGTGCTGAGGCGATCGGCTTTAATGCTCGATCCGTGCGAGCCGTGGCTGCTATTTTAGACCAAATTGAGGAAGCGCCTTTACCGGCAATTATTCACTGGAGCGGTTATCACTGGGTTGTTTTGTACGGAAAGCAGGGCGACAAATATGCGATCGGCGATCCGGCTGTCGGTATGCGCTATGTTTCTAAAGCAGAATTAGCAGCAGCTTGGACAGATTGGCTGTGCTTGCTAGTAGAACCCGATGCTGAGCGGTTTTTTGCGGCCGCAGAGGGCCAACCGCCCGCCAATTCCTTACAAAAATGGATGCGCCGGATTGGGATTTATCGCCCGATTTTAATGGAAGCATTTTTGCTGAATGTGGTGTTGGGTTTGCTGTCGATTTCTTCGCCTTTTCTCGTTCAACTGCTCACCGACGACATTCTGGTACGGGGCGACAGACAACTCCTGGCGAGTGTGGCGATCGCAGTTATAGTTATGAACCTTTTTAGCAGCAGTTTAGGATTGGTAGAGTCGAACTTAATTGCTCAGTTTTCCCAGCGTTTAGAATTGGGATTGGTGATGGAATTTGCGCGCAAATTCCTGCGATTGCCTTTGAGCTTTTACGAAACCAGACGCAGTGGCGAAATTGTCAGTAGATTACAAGATATCCAAGAAATAAATAAATTAGTTTCTCAAGTCGCTATCAGCTTGCCTAGTCAATTTTTTATAGCTGTAGTTTCTTTTATTTTTATGTTATTTTACAGCAAGGAACTGACTTTAGCAGCTACAGCTATAGCTCTTTTAATGACTGCCTCTACAGTGGTATTTCTGCCCGTATTGCAGCAAAAAACGCGCAGTTTATTTGTGCTGGAAGCAGAAACTCAAGGCGTTTTAGTAGAAACTTTTAAAGGCGCGCTGACGGTCAAAACTACTACCAGCGGTCAGCAACTTTGGGAAGAATTTCAAACCCGCTTCGGTCGCTTAGCAAAGCTCACTTTCCGCACTACACAAATTGGCATTCTCAACAATATATTTTCTGGTTTTGTTGCCTCTGCTGGCAGCATTACTCTGCTGTGGCTTGGTAGCGGTTTGGTGATTGACAAGGTATTGAGTATCGGTCAGTTGCTAGCGTTTATTAGCATGAATCAAAACGTTACTACTTGGGTGAATTCGCTAGTAGGATTTACTGATGAAATGACTCGCGTGCAGACAGCTACTCAACGGCTGTCGGAAGTTATCGATGCTGAACC
This sequence comes from Microcoleus sp. Pol7_B2, assembly GCF_036701035.1. Classification (NCBI taxonomy): domain Bacteria; kingdom Bacillati; phylum Cyanobacteriota; class Cyanophyceae; order Oscillatoriales; family Microcoleaceae; genus Microcoleus; species Microcoleus sp. Pol7_B2. The sequence goes on from NZ_JAUBQB010000006.1 coordinate 133,283, forward strand.
GGAAACTAAAGACGATACGAATAAACCTTTTGTAACTATTCAAGACCGCGACGGTATTGTTTGCAAGGGTGTTAATTTTCACTACCCCGGCCGACTTGACTTGCTGGAAAATTTTTCCGTTACGTTTCCCGGCGGTCAAGCAATTGCTTTAATCGGTCACTCCGGCTGCGGAAAAAGTACGCTAGCAAAAGTAATTGCTGGTCTGTACCCGCTGCAATCTGGTAATATTAGAATTGGCGGCTACAACTTGCAGGATTTGTCTCTCGACAGTCTCAGACAGCAGGTAGTATTGGTTCCTCAAGAAGCGCATTTTTGGAGCCGTTCGATTCTCGAAAATTTTCGTTTGGGCAGTCCAGATATCAGCTTTGAACAGATTGTGAAAGTTTGCAAAATTGCGGGGGCGGATGAATTTATCAGCCAATTGCCTGATAAATATCAAACTGTTTTAGGGGAGTTTGGAGCGAATATTTCTGGCGGACAAAGACAAAGATTGGCGATCGCCCGCGCCATTCTCAACAACCCACCCGTATTGATTCTAGACGAATCTACCGCAGGGCTTGACCCCGCAAGCGAAGCGGACGTTTTAGAACAATTGTTGATGTACCGACACGGGAAAACGACGATTTTTATCAGTCACAGGCCGCGAGTGATCGATCGCGCCGATTGGATTATCATGTTAGAACGCGGCCGATTGAAACTGCAAGGCTCGGCTGCAAAATTGCGATCGATTCCAGGAGACCATTTAGAGTTTTTGCATCCTTGAGCGAGTTAATAAAACAACAGGTTTAAATCTGTCGCTACACAAACAACACCGGGAGAATCTCACTTTTGCACCCTACCGCAACCCTGCCCGAACGCGCGGGGAGAAAGTAAGAAATTCACAAATGATCCGAAGATTGCTATATCGTTGGCGGTTGCATCGGAATCATAAAATCGAGTCAACAGTTACCACTCAACTATTCGGTTTTTCGACCCGCCCGTCAACAGTCAACATTTATGATTAGTGCAACCGGAATTGAAATCTCTCATGACTAATAACTTCTCTAAGATTCTTGAGCTAAAGTACATCGATCGCACAATCCGAAAAACTCCAAAGTGTGATAATAAATTTTGAAAGAATGAGATTGTTGTAGTTGGCTTTCTAAGTGGTGGACTGGACATTCGTCGATCGTAATTGACGCGCCACATTCCAGACAAGTTAAGTGGTGTTGGTCTTGGTGGGCGGCACCGTAGAGAGACTCGCCACTCGCGAGAGTTCTGACGTGAACGAACCCCTCTCGCTTTAAACCGTCGAGGGAGCGGTAAACTGTTGCTAGGCCCATGCTTTGGTCGCTGTTACGCAGTTCTAAGTAGATATCTTGCGCTGAAAGCGATCGATTCAAGTGCTTGAGCAAGTGTAAAATACGCTCCTGACTGCGGGTGTGGTTGGTTCTCATAATTTTTTTCTCGAATCTGCTGGAATCAAATCTGTCCCTGTTTCTAGGCTATCTTACTTGGGCGAACCAAATGGCGATCGGCGCGCAGCTCGGTTGTAGAATACAATGGGGCTAACTTTCACATCACCTACCGCAACATTCCCGTGACTCAGAAATATCTTGCCCAAATCTATGTTACCCTCCGCCCTTCTGTTTTAGATCCCGCCGGCACTGCCGTACAGTCTGGCTTGCAACACATGGGATACGACAATGTTGAGCGCGTGCGTATTGGGAAATACGTTGAATTGACGCTGACTGCTGCTGCTGAGTCGGAGGCCCGCGAACAACTCGATCGCGTTTGCGACCAACTTTTGGCTAATCCAGTGATTGAAAATTATCGCTTTGATTTGACTGAAATTCCTGTTCCCGTGGAGACAGCGGCGGCATAAATGCGATCGCCCCTAGGGTATTTTAAACCCGGAGATCCCCCCTAACCCCCCTTAATAAGAGGGGGACAAGAGTGTTCACAGTATCTATTCAAAAGGCGAGGACAAGAGTGTTCAAAGTCTTTGTTAAAAACACAAGAACTAGAACCACTCAAAGTCCCCCTTCTTAAGGGGGATTTAGGGGGATCTAGACTTTTATACAAGCGAGAGAAACCTAAGATTTCAGTCTTAAGTTGACACCTCTTCCTTCTTCCTTCTTCCTTCTTCCTTCTTCCTTCTTCCTTCAGCTTATGAAATTTGGAGTTATTGTTTTTCCTGGTTCAAATTGCGATCGCGATGTGGTGTGGGTGACTCAAGGGTTACTCCACCAACCGACGCGGATGATTTGGCACGAAGATACCGATATTTCGGATATTGATGTCATTGTAATTCCCGGTGGTTTCAGTTACGGAGATTATTTGCGGTGCGGCGCGATCGCCCGTTTTTCTCCGGCGATGCGGGCTACTGCGGAACACGCGAAACAAGGAAAGCTTGTATTAGGCATCTGTAACGGTTTTCAGGTGTTGACTGAAGCTGGCTTGTTGCCCGGTGCTCTGGTGCGGAATGCGGGATTGAATTTTATTTGCGATCGCGCTTCTTTGAAAGTCGAGCGGGGTAATACTCGTTGGACTGCGGCTTATACTACGGGTGAAATCATAGATTTGCCGATCGCTCACGGTGAAGGAAACTATTATGCTGATGCGGATACTTTAGCCGAGTTAGAAGAGCACAAGCAAGTCCTGTTTCGCTACTGTACTCCGGCGGGCAAAATTAGCGATGCTGGCAATCCCAACGGTTCGTTAAATAATATTGCCGGTATTTGCAACCGCCAAGGCAATGTATTAGGAATGATGCCGCATCCTGAACGGGCATCCGATCCGATGTTGGGCGAAACTGATGGAGTGAAATTGTTTCAAGGGTTGTTGATGGCAAGTGTTGCTGCTGTTTTGTAGTTAATATTTACGACATTGTTGTAGATACCGTAGGGTGCGTCAGTCTTGTAGGGACACTCGAAAATCTCGCAGCGACGCACCCTACAAAATTAAAAATGCTAAAATGATTTGAAAGTCAATACATCAGAGAACAGTCCTATGCCTTCACCTTTTCCTGGAATGGACCCCTACTTAGAACACCCCGATTTCTGGCAGGAAACTCATCATTGGTTAATTTCTGCGATCGCAGCATCCTTAGTCCCTCAAATTCGCCCTAAATATGAGGTTGCAATCGACAAACGCATCTATGAAATTACCGATCCAAATGACAGTAACAGCGACTCCCTTTTAGTAGGTATCCCCGATGTCGCGATTAAGCGTCAATCTAATAACCCGAATATTCCTACAGGTTCAGTTGCCACTGTAAGTATAACACTTCCGACTACCGTTAAAGTGCCTGCTCCTGAAAAAATTAAACAGACTTACCTGGAAGTGCGAGAAATGGCAACGAAACAAGTTGTTACCGCAATTGAAATTCTTTCTCCTGTCAACAAACGTAGTGGAGAAGGAAGAATTACTTATCTCAAAAAACGCCAGACTATTTTAGGTAGCTTAACCCATTTAGTCGAAATCGATTTACTACGACAATGGGAATCTATGCCCATTCTTAATAATTCTATTCAAAGCGATTATCGGATTTTAGTCAGTCCCAGCGATCGCCGTCCGTTTGCCGAACTTTATGCTTTTAATCTCCGCGATTCTCTACCTATATTTCCGCTTCCCTTGCGCGAGGAAGATGTAGAACCTATTGTTAACTTACCAGAATTATTTGCAGGTGTTTACGATCGCGCTGGCTATGATTATCGGATCGACTATAATCGAGAACCCGTACCGTCTCTCTCGGAAGAAGATCGGGTTTGGGCTACCCAAATTTTGCAAGAAAAAGAACTTCGAGATAATTAATTATATTTTACTTTAGATCCTAGGGTTAGTCGCGCTCGACAATCTCTAAATCCACTTGAAAATTTCGCAGTGACGGACTAAACGGCTGCAGGCAAGATATAATTACTACCAACTATTTAAAAGAGGAATATTTATTTTATGCCGGTAATGGACTTAGCTAATTTTAAAACTAGGGTAATTGGATGCAGTGCGGTGATGGCTGTCGGGCAACTTATTTCAAGCGCGATCGCCAATCCGGCAACTCAAGCAGCAGCGGGTATTATTGGCGGCCCGATCGCACTTGGGGGAGTTTCTATCTTAGCAGCGATTGCTGGTAGTATCGCTGAGACTATGGCCGCTGATGAACTAGCAAATCGGATGACGGAAGGGTTGAGCAAAAATCCGAGGATTCTCGATAATCACGATTTGATTAAGGCGGCGGGTGAGGCGATCGGCTATATTTTGATAGAGGTTGCGAAGTCCGATCGCTTAATTGCGATCGCCGAAACCAAAAAATTGCCTTATCCAGAAACAGCACTCAGTCAATTAGCCGAGAAAACTCCTGAATACTGGCTGGATATTAACACGAATACAGCCGATTTGTCAAGGGGTTTAAATATTTCCGAAGACCAGTTAACCAAGATTTTTTCTGCCGATGCCGAGGAGTTCGATCGAGTTACCGGATTGACAACGGCAGATTGGGCAACTTTCCTCAACGAATTCGGCGCCAGCGAGGGCAAATCCTTCGATGCGGAAATTGTGGAATTTGTCGCGGAAAAACTGTACGCAACTTTCCCGAAAGCGTACCGCGAAGTGCTGAAAATGGATGCGGCGAAGGGAGGAGAAAAGTTTGCCGCGATGCTGTTGAATCTGCACCAAATTGCTTTGGCCGAGCTCAAAGATTTGGGGCTGCAAAATGGGGAAATTCTGCAAAAGTTGGAGGCTGTGGCAACGCAGCAACAGATTTGTCAAGTGATGGTGAAGTTGGAGGCGATCGAAATTGGCATCCGCGACGATTTGGCGCAAATTCGGGCATTGCTGGAAAGATATATCGATCCTGCTGCGCCGAGTTTACCGATTCCTGTTAAGTCAGAGACGATTATTCAGGACAGAATTAAAGACTTTACCGGTCGGAAATTTGTGTTTGAAGCAATTAATGAGTTTCTGACGACAAAGCAAAAAGGCTATTTTGTTTTGGAGGCGGAACCGGGTGTTGGGAAAAGCGCGATTATGGCTGCCTGTGTGGTGATGTTGAAGCGCCGCTGCGTTACTCATTTCAACTCGCAACCGGACGGGATTGTCAGCGCTGAAACTTTTTTGGAAAATGCTTGCACTCAGTTGATTGAAGGTTTTGGCCTTAAGAATAAGTATCCGCGACTGCCGGAAAATGCCCTTAAAAATAACAACTTTCTAGGCGAGTTGCTGAAGGAAGTCAGCGCTAAGTCTAGCAGTGCAAAAAAAATTATTTTTGTGGTGGATGCGCTGGATGAAGTTGATTGGAAGGCTCAAACTAGCAACAGTAATGTTTCGTATTTGCCTAATGATTTGCCGGATAACGTTTATTTTATTGTTTCCAAGCGACCGGATTTTCTGACAATGCCGACAGCTAACAAGACAGTTTTTGATTTGATGGAGTACGGTGCAGAAAGTCTCAAAGATGTTGAGGCTTATCTGGCAAAACGCACGGAGAGAAGCGAGTTGATTCAGGATTGGATTAAGGGTCGAAATTTGCAGCGGGAACAGTTTGTGACGGCGGTAGCCCAAAAAAGCGAAAAGAAATTTATCTATCTCCGCCACGTACTTGATGAGATTGAAGACGGCACGTACAATGATGTGAATTTAAATGATTTGCCAGCGGGTTTGGAGGAATATTATCAAAAACACTGGGGACAGATGATGGGCAGGGAAGACGATCCTCTGCTGGAATTGAAGGTTAGGATTATCTATTTCCTGTCGCAAGCAGAGGAACCTGTTTCTTGTCGCTGGTTGGCTAAATCTGCCCGCGAGCAAAATGTTATACAAGTACAGCAGGTGCTCGGAAAATGGAATTCGTTTTTGCGACATGAGAAAGTAGGGAAGGAAACTCGATACACTATCTATCACAACAGTTTTCGGCAGTTTCTGGAAGCAGATGAAACTGTGCAGTCGGCGGGACTAACACTGGAAGATATTAATGATGACATTTGTGATAACGCTACAGGAGGAGCGCCGCTATGAGCGAATTAGGTGTGTGGTTGGCGCAGCAGTGTCAGGAAGATCGAGATTTGCTGTTGAAATATCAACCGAAGAGATTTGCGAAACGGGGGAAGGTTGACCGTTATTGTGCTTGGTTGACGGATTTCGGTTTTATTGAGATGAAACTGGAATTTTTGGGGGTACAAGCGCTAATTGATGATTACGATTTGGGGAGGGTTTCTGATGTTTTGTTGTCGGAGCGGCAAACTGAAACTCTGAGATTGATTCAAGGGGCAATTAGGAAGTCGGCGCACGTTTTGGAAAGGGATAAAACGCAATTGGCAGGGCATTTGTTAGGCAGGTTGCTAGATTTTGAAATACCTGAGATTCGATTCATGCTAGAACAAGCTAAGCAATCGAAAGAGGGTCTTTGGTTCCGGCCTTTAAAAGCTAATTTAGAACGGGGAAATGAAGGGGCGCTGCGGACATTAGCCGGTCATACTCGCAATGTAACACGAGTGGCGATCGCACCAGACGGCAAAACCGCGATTTCCGCTTCAGACGATTCAACCCTGAAAATCTGGGACACCGAGACAGGCCGGGAACTGAAAACTCTTACTGGTAATAATAGCTCGGTAACAGCAGTGGCGATCGCACCAGACGGCAAAACCGCGATTTCCGCTTCAGGGGATAAAACCCTGAAAATCTGGGACACCGAGACAGGCAGGAACCTGAAAACTCTTACTGGTAATAATAGCTCGGTAACAGCAGTGGCGATCGCACCAGACGGCAAAACCGCGATTTCCGC
>NZ_JAUBQB010000118.1:0-13009 GCF_036701035.1 Microcoleus sp. Pol7_B2
GGTACTGGAATAATAATGAATCCTCCTGTATTTATTGTTTTAAGCACTGCATAGCTCTTAACTGAACCGTATTGAGGACTAATCAGCGGTTTCTTTTGCAACTGTTCGGTCCAGTTGACAGAACGGCTCGTTTGCTGCCCCGTCGAGCTGCCGGTCGAGCGATTTTTTACCAGCACTTCCACTTCCCCGTACCGCTTAGAATATTTCTCGGCTGTCTCAAAATCGCCGGGGTTGAAGAGGACATGAGTTGACAGAGCACTGGCGATCGCAGCCCCTTTTTTATCCCCATAGAGATTATAGAGTTGATTGAGTGATTGAATGCCAACAATCGGCACGCCGCCAGCAGAACGATATTCGTTAGCCCACTGATCCATTCTGTCGAACTTGAGAGACGGAAACTCGTCTAAGCAGTACAAAAATGGGTCAGAACGTACCCGACTCAAATTAGACACCACACATAAGTGAATAGCAGCAGCTAACAGCGGCCCCACTACAGTGCGTCTTTGGTCATCTAATTTGAAAATAATGCACTTTTTCCCTTCTAAAGCAATTGGAATGGTGCTGCGACCAATAAATGCCCGCAACAAATCTTTTTGAATGAAACTGGAGTAGGTTGCCTCTGCGGTTGCCTTAATGCCCGCCACAGTTTTTTCAGCATCTTTTGAACTTAATAACTGCGAAAAACTAGAGGCAATCCACCTGTCCATTTTGAGGGGATGACCGTCGGGTCGGTGAACGGCGTGGTCGATGCGCTTGACCAAATCAGGCAGTTGAATAATTGCGTACACAAAAGCTAAATCCGGGTAAGGACTGCTTTTTGCCAACTGCACTAAACCCTTCGCCATCAACTCGCCTGCTTTCTCAAAAAACTCATTGCCTTTACTCTCCCCCGGACTAGCATTTCGAGCAATAACTTGTCCAATTTCTGCTGCCATTACTGCATCTTGTGCATCTCTCATAAAATCCAGAGGATTGATAGTGCCGCTGTAAGCTTCCCCTGGCGCAAACACTTGCACATCGTAGCCATAGCGCACTGCAAGGGGTGCAAGCACTTTCATCTGGTCTCCTTTTTTGTCGTAAATAATGGCAGGAAAACCTTGCTGGAATGCACTTTCAACCATCCGGTCAATGACGCTGAATGTTTTGCCAGAACCCGGAGCACCAATGACTAAAGTTCCGCGTTCTGCGTGGGGAAACCAAACCGTCGGATTTGCACCTAATAGCGTTTGCAATCGAGCACTCAATCCCTGACAACCTTTAAACCAATAACTCGGCGTACCGCTCCACAAAGTAACGGGCTGCCGTTTTTTTTCTTTCATTTGCTTGAGGGCAGAGCCTGTGGCTGCCAATTTTTCAGCCGTTCCGCAGAGCCGCCCGGAGGTAATTTTACCCTTCCCATTTCCAACTAATTTGGAAGCAATAAGTAAGCCTGCCATTAGCCCTAACATTGCCAGTCCCTCTGGCTTCATAAACTGACCCAACAACCCGCCAAAATCTATGCTAGTTAACGAACGTTTAGGAGGTTGAACTGCCATTGGTATCAAGGTAGCTTTGTTAATTTTAGGCAGAAATTGCAAATTGTTCATTTTTTTTAGCTCTTAAAAAAACTAAATGTTTCAGCTAGCGGCTATCGCCTCAAGGGGGAGACCATGACAAAAATAGGTAAACAATGGTAAGAAGCAATAACGCGAAATCTCCAAGTAAGACAGTACAGAATTCTAGTGGAAAGTCCAACACGCAAAAGAACAAGAGTGCTGATTATTACGAGATAGATCCGGAGCTATTCAACAGTGATTACAACCAAACTCGCAAGCCCTCTTTGCCCTATGGAATCGTGATTAACGATAACCCAGCAGGTATTTTGCTCCCGAACGACCAGCTTGTCAAAGCGGAATGGCACGTAATGCTTAATGTTGAGGAATTGACAACGGTCGAACTAAGCGAAGAAGTGACAGGCTTACTGCTCCCAAAAGCGAGAATGTTGGTATTAGCTTTTGTGCCTGAGTACATCCGCTACAAAGATATTGAAGAAAATGGAGAATTAGCAGGTACTTTTATTGGGCTTTACGACGAATATCGCGATTCCCTCGATAAAAAGACGCAGGAAGTGTGTTCCGAACACGCTCTCATCTTTCTAAATCCCAAAAACCGACCCCTGCATCAAGTACCGATTGTCGTCCGCTTCAAGAATGTAGCCCTCTGGAGCTTTAAGAGCGCTAGAGAAGAATTTTACCGCAATTTGGAACGGGCATTTGCTGATTGCTTTGGGAGAGATTACAGCGGTAAAAATGACAAGTGGCGCTCTTTGGGAGTGTTGAATGTCGAGTTTAGAGCTCTTAAAGAAGGGGAAGGCAAAAATAAATCGTTTTGCTGCAAAACTCACAGCATTACTCAGCCAACTGATGCTAATTTTCACAAGCTATTTCTCGGTCAAAAACCACAAAAGAAATTGATTTGGGGACTGCACAATAACATTGCTGGTTTCATTGAGGCTAGCGATGCCGGGTTGCCAGCTATAGCTGCTGGTGCCGAACCTGAAGTCCAGGCGTTGCCAGAAAGCGTAACTAACCGCAAAAATCGAGGTAAATTGTCACCCCCTCGCAAAATTGCACAAGTTGAAGGAGGAACAGACTCAGAATTAGAGGAATTAGATGAATTTTCCGAGGCTGCTGAGGTTGAAGTTGAGGTTGATTCAGCAGAAGGTTTTGACTTCGATGAACCCGCAGACTACTAAACACTAACTACTGAAAAGCTGGCTGTCAGCAAGTTGATAGGTAAGGCCGTCGTAGCAAAATTGAAGCTGGCGGCGGCCTTTTTTGGAAAGCTGATTCACTCCTAGACAAGGCAAGCCCTCGTGTGAGGAACTGTCAGCCTTAAACAAAGGAGTTTTCTGCGGTTTATGGGGGTCGAGATAAGCTGCAAATACTTCTGTTGGCATTTGACTTGAATCATTAGGAATTAAGTAGCCAACATAAAGGCAGCCTTGTGTGCCGCACAGAGTGGAATTATTGAAATCATAAAGGTTCAGCCGTCCTACCAAGCCATTAACTTGCCACACTAGCATTCTCTTAATTGCTTCCGCCGCTGCACTTTGCCCAGCCGCTACTTTGAGTTCTGGAAGGCTGCTGTGTTCCTTTACAATTAGGGTTAAAGTTTCTTTTGGAGTGACTCGCAAAGCTTGTTGCCAAGAAGCTGGTGCGGTTGTTGCTGAACTAGAATTCGTGCAAGCAACTGTCCCCAATAATAGCGACAGGGCGGTAAAAACTGTCAAACCAATGCGAAACCAGTAACCAAGTTGATTTAACCAAACCGGGGGGTTGACAATCTTTTGGGTGCCTGCTGTTTGTTGTTTAACTCTATTTTGTTTAACCATTTGTTACTCCACTCATACAAAATAAAAGAAAAAACAGGACAATAAATAAAGCAGAAGAAAAAGACAATAAAATAGAGCTTGTTTTGCTGAAGTAAGCTGTTGTCTGTCTAAATCTTAAAGTCAATTTTTATGACTTCCTTCGGGGAAGACTAAACGACTCTACAATTTATATCCTGAACAGCTTAGGAACAAGTCATATCTAATCAGTTGACATCGGAATTATTATCTCTCTCTTCTCTTTCTCTGTGTCCTCTGTGCCATCTGTGGTTTAATCATTTCAATACAACCGAAATTGATATCAATGCCATAAAATCAATGGTTTCAGCAATTAAAAACGTCCTGATTGCGGAGCAGGGTAAACGCATCTTGTCAATAACGAGGGGTTTTAGCACTGCGGACTCGGCTTTATTGTTGTTTATTGAGAACGGTTTTTCCACCTGTAGCGCTTTTGTCTCTACTCAAACGCTATATATGGGAATTTAGAAATTAGGTGCGTTTACCCTGGGTTGTAGAGAAGGTTGTTAGAGTTGTTAATAACTTGCTTTTCCACCTCCTCTTTCCCCTGGTTCAATGGGAGAGTGCAGCCGTGCCAAGAGTAACTGCTATCCCCAAACCGATTAGTAGCAAAAAAAATTGCTGCTTTCGCTTGTGAAAAAGTCGAATTAAAAACCACAATCCCACCAAAAAAGAGCTGAGGAAGGGCGCCACCTTAATACTCCCACTAGCATTTAAAGTAATGCCGGAGCCGACCGAGTTGCTGATGCCATTGCTGTCACCAGAATTAGCTTGGCAATTGTCGCTGGTATTGTGGTTATAAAGCTCTCGAACTTTTTCCCCGTACTGTTTGAGAGAGTAGCCGCCTAAAATGTTGGAATAGCTGGCATCAATTTTACTGCCAGAACCCCCAAAGTGTTTTTGCGCTACTCGCTCAATTAAGCGATCGCCCTTGAACACCTGGCCAGTTTTAGGGTCAATTTCCTGTTGGCTGCTGATTAAGTTCTCAGCTAGAGAATTTTGCAAGACTTTATCCTGAACAGCAGGAGGAAAATATTGGAAGAGTTCCTCTCTTGTAGGTTTTTGGCCTTTGTTGACGTTTAGGATAAAGTTAGCCCCCCCTGGAATTGAGCTGACAGCACGCTGCACGTCTTCCCGGTAACTCATCAACTGATAGCGACCGATCGCCCGCCCGCAGTTGCGAGATCCTTCGGTACAAACGATCTCGCCAATGGCTTCGTAGTCGGCACTGGCTGCATTTTCCAAATTGGTGATTCCTTCGGAAAGCTTTGCTAACGCCTCCCCTAATGAAGCTACATCCACACCGTTAACGTAAGTTGCGGGGCGCGCGCACTCTCGCTTGGATTCAGGTAGAGGCTGAGTTGGTAAAGGGTTTTCTTTAGCGTGATTTGAACTCAGCGGCTTTGAAGGTTTTGTTTCAGATGCGACGCCTTTTGAACGCGAAATACTGTTAGAAGAACCGCCCTCCAATCGACCGACAAACATAGGCGAATTAACGCTGTAACTGAGAAACGGAACCGGACCAATAATGTAAGGCGATTTGCCGCAGGGCAAACTAAACCTGAAGTACAGAGCCGTGTCAACAGTATCGCTGGTTTCTGACGGTTCCATTACCACTACTTTAAACACTTCCCCAAAAGGATGCCGGCCCGTCGGTTCCCAACCGCTCAAACAGCCAGAACCGCCTCGCACTTCCTGGTATTTGCCGCTAATCCACTGCTTGCCTTCTAGTAGTTCTGTGGCGTCGCGACCGGCGTTTTCCATGTCGTCGAATTCGATATAAGCGCAATCTTTCTCGCAGGCTACCGCGAATCCTTCTACATCAGAACCGGAAATTGTGTTATTGCGTTTGCTTTCGTACCGACTGTAAATCATGTCAATTCGCATGATTGTGCTGCCAATAGACGCAATAGGAACAGGAAAAGTAGAAAGCGGGACTTGACTCAGGAGTGGAATATTGCTGATGAGTTCCTCTGACCAGCCAGAGAACTGTTCTAAATTTACGCTATTAAGATTGGGAATTTGGGCTAGCGCAAACTCAGATAGGTCAATTTGGTTAAGTTTTGCCTGCGCTAGTTGCGGTACTTGTTTTACAGCTTGACCAATTGGCAATTGGCTGATGTTAGGGTTCACTCCGGCTATTTGAGAAGATAAAGAAGCAATTGGAGGAACATCGCTCAATTGAAATTGACCCAGATTCGGAACAATTTCAGCCAAGTGACCGACAGTTTGCTTACCAGCTAAGGGAAATGCTGACAAGCTGATATTCTCTAAATTCATATCCCCTAGTGCCAATTGTTCAATTGCTTGCAAAGACAGAATTTCAGGTTTTACATCGTTAATGTCCCCCAACTTTAAGATGTTGTCAACAGAAGTGCCGGCTTGCCAGCTTCGACCGCCTGAACTTCCAGAATTAGCAACGGCGGGGAGGGAACTAAAGGTAATCTGGTTCCAATCTGGCAGCAAAACTCTAGATTGTTCTTTTTCCCAAATTTTAGTAGGTAAGGAACTAGCGCTAGCAATTGATGGGAAGCTGAAGAAAGTAATCCAGATGAAAGCAAAAATTAGGCAGAGTGTACTGGCAGCTATTAAAGCCGAGCCTACCTGGCTTAATTTTATTAACTGCTTTGGACTGTTCATGGGAATCCTATTGATGTTAACTCAAATGCGGGTAAAAAAATCTGCTCTATTCTCTCTAGTTTGGAAAAACTTTAAATGGTTTTTAAAACATTACGAAAAATAGAGCAGTATTGCAGAAATTAGCCATCAGCTAAATCTCCCTCTCCCCCTCTCTCCCTTTCTCCCTTTCTCCCCCTCTTCCTCTCTCCCTCTCCATTTTAGGAATTACCCAAAAACCTGGTTTTTGGGTAATTCCGTCATTTTAGGTTGAGGATGAGAACGAGAAACTGTTTTTTTTAGGTTGATAGTGCGTCCTGGACTGCATTTCTCCATCTTCGCTTTTTTCTTTAATCAAGCTCCAGCTCAAGCTGTGGATTCGGGCGGACTGCTGAATCTGTCCAAGGAGTATCTGCTAGGTTGGACAAGTCATACACATTTTCTTGGTAACCGTTGTCAAAATTACCTTGGCGAACTTCTTTAGATGACGAGTAACCGACAGTCAAATCGGGTGCCGATTCGTAACCGGAGTTGTTATAGCCGAAATTAGGTTCAATCGAAGCATTGTGCATGATTTTTCTTAGTTTATGTGGTCAACAAGTCCAATTTAAATCGCATCGAGTTCCTGCAACTTCATTCCTGTGAGCGATTTCGTTCAGTAAAAATTACCCCCTCTAAATGGAGGGGGCAGCTTTATGAAGGTTGCCTAACGGCTCTCAGCACTAGGCAATTCTAGGAAGTCGAGAAAAATGTTTTTTAAGAGAGAGTAGGAACTAAAAGCTAAAGAATACCCATGCTTAAGAGAGGGGATATGATGCAGGTTGGGGTGCGTTCAAAGCTACCAAATTACTTCCGCATTTTTTATTAATTGTTCAATAACTCCAAGCAAATCACTTGGTTTGGTGCGAGAACACCTCCGAGTTTTATTACTTGCAGCTCTCCGGTTTCGTCGGGATATTGTGCTTTAACTTGGGCAATTGCTGCATCTAAACTAGATGCCTGAGCAATATACACCTTCTCAAGAGCACTTAGTACCCAAATAGGTTTGGGCCACTTATGTCGAGGTTGAAGAATTGAATAGTGAATCACTTGACCAGTGTACTGAACAATTTGCTCGATCACAGTTTCCGAACAAAACTCCCCCAATTCTGACTCAATACATTGTTTCAGTTCTTTCGCAGGAATCTGCTCAAAAACTGATTCTAAGTGCATTAATGCTGGTCTTGTCTGCTCTAATTGAGTGTGTTCCTGCACGACTAATGACTCTACGAAATGACTCACCTGGTTGATTATTGAGTCAAAATCTAGCTCCATCAATAAATGCCCTAAATACTCCCTTAACAAATTTCTTAGCTTTTCATCAGAGATATTGATACCGCAGGTTTTCAGATAAACTGAAGGTTTATTACCCAAATCCCGACCGCAGCCAACTTCTCCATTAGCTGCATCTTCTGCTTCTATCAGTTCCATCAAGCGCGGATAACTGGTTGTATCATCTATTGTGGATTGGGGCTGGGAGGGAATTGAGTTACTCATTTGTCTTTCCTTAATGTTTCAAAGTAATTAAGATTGTCGGGTTCTTCAGGATCTGGACCGCAGTCTAGCAGCCCCACTTTCAACTTTCTATAAAATACTAGCGCACCAGGCAGTGCGTGGAAGCCTATCCTTCCTTGGTATCCTAGTTCCTCACTACGAGCGATCGCAAAATCTATTAGAGTTCCACCTACTCCTTTATAAGTGGGAGGATTGCTTATAGCTGGTCGATTCCAGGGAGCCGTTGCTAAGGCTTTGACGTACACCAATCTTCGTCTCAATTGAGACTCAATATAGCAGCGTTTTTTTAAAATATCGATAGTCATTAAACCTTGAGTTATGCCATCACACTCAATGGCATATAGTTCATCTCCTGGTAAAAACTGAGTTCTATAGCTTTTACTAACCCAATTCCAGTATTCATCTTCTTCTCCACTCCCTCGAAGCGTTGGTTGCCACCGGGTTGTCGCATCTTCTAAATGCTTTTCAGTAACGGATGTCAGGATAGCATTAACTACCTGTCGATCTCGAACTCGAAGAAGCTGGATAGGGCGAGTCAATTGCCAAACCTAATTATTGTGACAACTACATTATATGTCATAATTTTTAAATCTCAATTCCAGCAATATTTTCCAACTCACCTCCCTCTAAAAATCTTTGTCAAAAGCTAATCGTACAGACGCTAACGCAGCCGTTTGTAAAAAGATTCCAGATGGCAAACCAGGCTGCGACCTTTTAGGCCGCACTTGGGATAGTCAAAACAACTGTTGCCCGCTCTAAAGTTGGCAACTATTTTCAATCAAAACCAGGGTTGGCTGGTTTTTTTAGACCAACCGCCATCCTTTATGTCTCTTACCTTATTCCTAAAGTTCAGGACTTAAATTGATTTACAAAAAACAGACTTATAACTCGTATACTTCCCAAATAAAACCCATCATCCTCAAGCTACCTAATGTCGAAAACTCCTTACAAATAGTTAAATTTTGTGCATTATTGACACAACGATATTCTTTCACTTTATTATAAACGGAACTAATTATGAAACCTAATCCACTAAAAGAGCAGAAACAATCAACTGCTATCCCAACTGTTTTGAGTCCAGACAAACTTAAAATAGTTCAGTTGCCAGTTACACTTAAAACTCCTTATCAACTGATCGATACTGCTTTCAATCTTGAAACAGCCCTTCAACCATTCCAACAAGCAAAAATCATCGGTATAGACTGCGAAACGACAGGGCTTGACCCCTACCAAGCCAAAATTAGATTGTTACAACTTGCCATTCCTGACCATCCAGTAATCATTGTAGATTTATGGGCCATTGAACCTAGTTCCCTCGAACCATTACGCTTGCTCTTAGCGAGTCCTGCACTCAAGGTAAGTCACAACCTCAAATTTGAATGGCAAATGCTCACTTTTGCCGGACTGGAACCATCCAAACCCTTTTTCGATACCTATTTGGCTTACCGAGTGCTGACGGCTGGACTAAAACGCCATTTGTCCCTAGATGCTGTCACTGAGAATTTGTTGAAAGTAAAGCTAGACAAAACGCAGCAAGTTAGCGATTGGTCGGGAAACTTAACACTCGCTCAACTCCAATATGCTGCTACCGATGCTGCAATTTTACTTCCGCTGGCTGCTGCTCTGCAACAAAAACTGAAAGCTTCTAAGCTTTGGAAAACTGCTTTACTAGAGTTTTCCTGTCTGCCTGCGGTGGCTTCTATGGAACTCAACGGAATGCTTTTAGATAGAGAACAGTGGAGAGTTTTGGGAGTGAAGCTCTGTCATCAACGCGACTCTCTTTTAAAACAAATTAATTCGCAACTCCATCGACCTAACCCTCACCAACAAATCTCTCTGCTGCCCGAATTTATGGATACAATTAATCCTCGCTCTCCCAAGCAAGTCTTAGCGGCTTTGCAAGAAAAAGGTATTCCTGTTACTTCCACTAGCTCTCAACATTTAATTCCTTTGCAAGGCGAGTATCCCGTTATTCAAGCACTGTTAGAATACCGCAGTTTATCGGCTCGTATCGATACTTTTACTCTGGGTTTACCTGAACGCATTCACCCGATTACAGGGCGCATTCATCCCAATTGGTTTCAGATTGGTGCTAGATCAGGACGGTTTAGTTGTCGAGAGCCAAATTTAACGAATATCCCCAGAGATAAGGAAACCCGACAGTGTTTTAAAGCTGTACCCGGTTACGTCCTGCTCAAAGCCGATTACAGCCAGATTGAACTGCGGATCATGGCGAAGGTTTCCGGCGATCGCACGATGGTGAAAGCTTACTCCAAAGGGGAAGATTTGCACTCTCTCACAGCTTCCTTGGTGCTAGCAAAACCTTTATCTAAAATTACTGTCGAAGACAGACAGCTCGGCAAAATTATTAACTTCGGTTTAATTTATGGCATGGGAGTTACGAAATTTAAGAATATGGCTCAAGCAGAGCATGGAGTCACTTTAACGCTGCAACAAGCTTCACACTTTCGTAAGAAGTTCTTTGAATCCTATACAGGTATCAAACAATTTCACGCCAAAGTTCGGAAGGCATGGAGCCGAGGTATCCGAGAAAGTCGCACAGTCTTAGGCAGAAGGAGATTATGGTCAAAAGATACTAAACCGCTGCTTAACGAAATGCTAAATAACCCAATTCAAGGGATGAGTGCTGACATTACTAAACTCGCTCTTGCTCTACTTTTTCTGCCTCTGAGCAGCACTGGTGGTAAACTGATTTGTGTCGTTCACGATGAAATTTTAATAGAGTGTCCTTTTGAAGAAGTGAGGCCAGTTAAAGCCTTGCTTAAAAAATGTATGGTGAGAGCAGGGAATAAGTTTCTCTCTCCGATTCCTTGCGAGGTAGAAATTAAGGTTATGGAAAGTTGGGGAGGGTGAGAGATTAACGGGGAAAGAATGGGGAATGGGAAGTAGGGAGAAACCGCACCGCAGGCATTGCTGTGAAAATTCCACTTCCTGACCACTCCCCATTCCCTACTCCCCTAACAGTCACCGCATAATTCCTCGCCCAACCTCTCACCCCTAAACAACGATTGTTGTGGTGCAAGTGAACAGTTGATTTCAAAACATAATGAATGTAATTCTCACTGTTAGTAACCAAGCCGCAAATATCGTTGGTAAGTTATCCAAATGCGCTATTGCCATGCTGCACCAAGCTGAATATAGCAATCCTAAATCATTATCAAGACTATGATACAATTATATGCAATACTTGATTGTGACCATAAAAAAATGGGCGTTGCATAATAGTGATATGAATTGAGGTTAAATCTAATGAAATGTCCTGAAGGTGGCTCCAGCCATATCCGTAAAAATGGCAAGATGAGAGGGAAGCTCTCATCATATTTGTGTCGATTGTCATCGTCAGTTTATTGATGTTTACACAATCTCCAAAGGATACTCAGATGAAATTAAAGCGCAATGTTTGAAAATGTATGTCAACGGCATGGGATTTCGAGGTATTGAGCGCGTCACAGGAGTCCATCACACCACCGTCATTAATTGGGTCAGACAAGTAGGAGAACGCCTACCGTCCGCCTATGACGAGCGAGACCACTCCAGAAGTGGGGGAGTTGGATGAACTAGAAACTTTTGTAGGGCAAAAAAAAAATCTGGTTGTGGACAGCAGTAGACCAATTTAAGCCAGGAATCTTAGAGTGGGTTTTGGGCGACCGAGCGTGCGAAGACCTTTGCCCCCTTGTGGGAGCTTGTAGCAACATGGAATTGTTATTTTTATGTCACGGACGGCTGGCCAGTCTATCCAGGATTTATCCCAGATGGAGATCAGATCCCACCGCAAGACTTACATGACCAGGGTAGAAGGTGAAAACACACGGTTACGACATTACGCAAGCCCGACTGCATCGCAAGACACTTTGTTATTCACTCGTCAGAGAAAATGCTGAGACACTCGATCAGATTGTTGCTACACTACCTCAAGTTCTGGGATGTGCCAATTCCTCAATGATTCATGGCATCATTCAGCAACGCCTACCTTGTCGTTGCAATCCCCAACTTTTTTCCACTCTCGCGTCCAATAAACCAGTCTGCGAAACAGTCCTACATTTCACCACTTAATATCTGCCAGTTAAACGTCAATTTAAGGATGCAGTTGCGACTTAAATGTCAACTGCTTGAGTTCTTCTTGATTCCAGTTGCCGAACTTGGCGGCAGCTTCGTAGGTGCTTTGCAAGAACTCTAACAACATCTGATCCGGTAATTCTGCCTCGCGAACAGCGTCATAGGGCAAAATAAACTCGCCCAATTCTTGACTGTAAAATGCAGCATCGGGACGAATCGTAGCCTGCTTAAACCCATCGGGTTCTGGGTACGTATAGGAATAAAACGCTGGGTATGATAATCCGGCTCCGGGCCAAAATCCGGCACTACTGACTTCCTGGGAATAGGCTTCCTGCGCCACTGCATCCGGTAGATTTGGCACCCCTCCCGGATGCTCAGGAGCCGATCGCCCCGAAAAGCGAGTCACTGCTAAATCAAAACTCCCCCAGAAAAAATGAACCGGACTAACCTTGCCAGAAAAATGTGAGCGAAATTCTCGAAAGACGCGATCAGACTGTAGCAGCACTCGCCAGCATCGATTGGCATAGTCTGCATCATAAGCAGCATGGGTTTCATCCTGCTCAAATCGAATCGGATCTGGAACTTCATTCGGTTTGGTGTTGATGGTGATGTGAAGATCTAATTCTCTCAGAGTTTCCATCACAGTCTGATAAAAATCAGCAACAGAGCGAGGGTAGAGGGCGATCGCCCGTCTTGCCCCTTCACTGGTTTGAATCAGCAACTCATGATCAATGAAATCAAAGTCGATTTGAAAGATGCGGCTGCCATAGGGAATCGTGGAAGTGGTCAGTCCCCGAACGGTTAGATAGAGGGGAATATGCCAGGAATGATTAATCCACGGAGTTTGGGCCAATCGGATTTTGCCGATGATTTGAGTCCACATGTGCAAGGTGGCATAGGTCTCTTGCCATGTGTCCAGGGGTAAACTCGGCCAAATATCTGTTAGGGCAGGCTGATTTGACATCATGGTTTCCTCGCGAGTAGAAAAGGGGCGCGCGCTCAATAGTTCTTCTGTTGTTCGTCGGTAAAACACCACAGCCATTGTTCTCCCAATTCGGCTGAACTAATCACCGCATGTCCACTTTCTTCGTAATGGCGGCGAGCGTGTTGATTTTTAGACGAGTCGCAGCACAGCATTTTGCCGCAGGTTTGACAAATTCTCAAGTGAACCCAGCGATCGCCAACTCGCAGGCATTCCTCACAGCGGAATACCGGGTAATTGGCTTTTGAAATCATATCCTCTAGCGTCAGTTCGTTCAGGTGTTGACAAGACATGGAAGATTCCTGTGAATGTGCAAGATATAGTCATTTCAAATAAATGTGAGACAGAGGTAAGATCATGATAAAATCGATAAAAATAGTTAATTAGAAAAA
>NZ_JAUBQB010000177.1:0-2108 GCF_036701035.1 Microcoleus sp. Pol7_B2
AAGCATCGCCACCCACAACTCGCCCTAAAATATTGCGGATAGTGGGTTCAGAAATAAAGTTAACAATTTGACCGTCTGTGAGTCCAAACTGCTGAAAGCTATGAAAGAGATTAGTGCCGTCTTTTGAGCGCTGTCCCCCGTTGATGTTAAATTGATTGCCGGAAGCATTAACAGCAGTTCCTGTGCCATCGGGAGAGGGAGTAATTGGCTGTCCTGTAGCAGCAGGTGAGAACAGTAAAAAACCTAAAGATACCACCCAAGTATAAGTCAATAGTTGCTGTTGATATCTTTGAGTTATTCTTGTTATAGTCATTAGACTTATCTTGGGAATAAATGCTTGGCAGTCCGATTTTAATTTAAAATGAAATTTTTTACTCAACAAGCAGGATTGGACTTGAGACGGAACACGTTAAAAAGTGCGCTCATATACTATCTGACGAGGTTGGGATTATTGTTGATGTCTTTTTGAGTTAGAGAATCGCAAATTCGTTTAATTCCTCGATACACGAGCTTTTTTTATCGCAAACTGTAATAAGCGAGTTCCCAGCCCCATGCGACACGATAATCCATTGGTTTTGGCTTGACTAGCAACCGCCAAAGAGCTGCCCCTAAGTGCAGTGGAGTGTGAATTACATCGTTGTGAATAATGATATCGCCTATGACCAACTTATCAGGTGGAGACAAAACGCAGTGAAGTCTATCGACTTCGCTGTTGTGGTACAAGAGTTTGGCAAGAAAATATGAGTCTTCTTCCCCGTTTACTTGCAGGCGGTACTCACGTCTGCAAGCGATCGCAAATAATCATCCGATCGCGGTTTTCCGATGAACTTTCCAACATCATTTATTTTTAGAATACCCGATAGCGATTGTCGCTCACCGAATCTACGATGACCCTTATTTCCTTTAGCACCTCTCGCTACCACGTTAAGAAATTCCCGTATACCGATGCAGTAACGCAGTATTTGCGGCAAACTTTCTGGTATCGGGTCAAGTTTACCAAGCATGAAGATAGAACGGCACGGACAAGCCAAAATACTCACGCAACAGGAAATCGAGCTTTTGTTCAACAAAGGTTTGCAAACCTCACGCGATCGCACGCTGTTCGGAGTTTGTCTCTACACCGCCTGTCGTATTGCCGAAGCTTGTTCCCTGGAAGTCATCGATATTTACACTGCCTCTGGTACAGTCCGACCTACAATCAACTTCCGCAAGGGCAACACCAAAGGCCAACTCCAAACCAGAACGATTCCAGTCATTGAAGATTTGCGAAGTCTCCTGACATCTTGGAAACCCAACGCGGGTCAGACTTATTTATTCCCCGGCCGCCACCCTTCGCATCATTGGAAGCATCTGCACACCAACTCAGCGGATCAGATTTTGAGAGAAGCGTTCGAGCGAACCGGCATCGAGGGAGCCTCCACCCACAGCTTCCGTCGCACCGCCCTGACTCAGATGAGTAACGCCGGAATTCCGCTGCGGATTATTCAAGAAATCAGTGGTCATAGTAACCTCGAACAGTTGCAGCATTACTTAGAGGTGAAGCCGGATCAAGTCAAAGGAGCGATCGCCAGTCTTTCCATGCTTTCCTACAGGGGGAAAGCTACATTTCCCCCTGTAGAGGATGAATTGCCGGCTGTGCCGTTACCGAGGGAGCAACTGTCACAAGCGCAATCCGACGCAACTGAAGAAATTCCCGACTGGTGATCGGCTGACTGTAAAAAAAGGGATGCTCCAGCAGCATCTGCTGGCTAGGAGGTGCTATACCATCCGTTTAACGGCTCTCATAGTGTTCCAGAGAAGCTCGTGCCAAAGCCTGAGATTGGTTTACGGCATCATCACCAACCGAAAGTTGAGCACTCTCGTTACGCTAGAAAAGTTCTTTAAAGCCCTTAAGCCCATAAAACAAAGGCTCCTAAATCAGAGGAGCTTTAGTTTAAATATGGTTCCAGACATCGAGCTATTTTCGAGATGCAGTGACGGGTCAAATATCTTCGCCACATGGGCGTTTAACAAGCCAAAAGTTGTCAGGGTAAAAAACGCTGAAGACTGCAGAGAATTAAGTCATCATCCTTACCATGTAGAAAGAGAGGTCAAGCCCTCGGTCTATT
>NZ_JAUBQB010000119.1:0-12077 GCF_036701035.1 Microcoleus sp. Pol7_B2
ATTTTTAAACTACGAGCCATAAAACGCACCATAAACGCCATCTCTGTATTATATGCAACTTCACATTAAATTGGTATGAGTCAATTTGTGCTTAGTCTAAACTCCAATAACCTAGTGAATGATGTTCCAATCACCGCTCGTGAATTGTTTAAACAACTGTGCGAACGCTACGAATTACCTGAAGTGGAATGGGATTCGTCGGATACCAAAACTCGATCGAATGATCGGCGCATATCGACTCAGAAGCTCAAAGCAGAAGGATACCAGCTCATTCATCCAGAATTGGAAATTTGAAGCGGTTAAATGGCGAATACATCAGGCTTTTGATCCGGTTGTTCGTA
Source organism: Microcoleus sp. Pol7_B2 (assembly GCF_036701035.1). Taxonomy (NCBI): domain Bacteria; kingdom Bacillati; phylum Cyanobacteriota; class Cyanophyceae; order Oscillatoriales; family Microcoleaceae; genus Microcoleus; species Microcoleus sp. Pol7_B2. The sequence goes on from NZ_JAUBQB010000119.1 coordinate 342, forward strand.
GATTAAAGTACAGCTTCGGGGGGTGTCATTGGTATCTGGTGTCCAACGCATCGAGGCATAATAGGGAGTTTTGAATCGCTCGCTCGAAAGAACAACCTCTATTGCATCTGGAAATTGGATTTGTAGAAAATCGCCTTGTATTTCACTCGGTTGAGGAGGAACTGGCAGTTGAGCCATCTCATCCAATGAAACATAGGTCGCGCCTGTGGTTTGAGCAGGAAGCTTCAGGGCGTTGACTTGATCGATCCTACAGTGAGTTTGTTGGGACCACCAAGGTTCCGCTACCTCTTCCTTGCTCTCTCTAAACAATGAAAACAGGTGAGGCTGAGAGATATTAGCGGCGTCTTTGTAGTACATCACCACCACACTTGTTCTTTTTCCTGATGCCAGGAGGTAAGGCTCAAAATAAAATCTTGAACCCGTTCGATCGTGCCCAACCATTGTGTCAGAAGAATGGGGATTAAAAAGCAGATAAGCCTCTGGATCGACCGGATGGATAATCAGCGGATTACCCAAGGTCAAAACCCATTGTTTCTGCGTTACTGTTTCTGTCATCCGACTCCTGAAGTCGAGGGAATGGGTGACAGTTTGCCGATCGTCAGAAGGAATGAAGCTCCGTACAGAATCAAGAATATCGAGAACCTGCCCTGTGGCATCATATCTAACCAATACCCCTTGCCAACGTCCGCAGTGATGAGCCATGAGAGTCTCCCACTGCTGTTGAGCAGTTAAAGGTACTTTGGCGGTGATGGACACTCTGTTTTCTGACATTGGCGTATCCCTCTCTTCCCTATACATTGTGGTCAATAATGTAGTTTGGCGGATTCAACCTGCTCATTTATTCTACTCCAGACTGAGCCAGGATTATTTGCAACTGAGACTGCTATCATCCACTTCGACGCTTGTTTAACTGCAACTGACAAATCCTGTGCTGCGCCGATAATACCTATCCTGCTTTGGGACGAAACCATTTGTGCTTCTCCTGAGTTAAGATTGCCGATTGGTTCTCAACTATTATTGTAATTAAGGAAAATCTAATTTGCGCGATCGCCCAATTGCGGATTTAGTTTATGTTGATAGCGACAGGTTTCAAGCTGCCGCTAAAATCAGTATCTAAGCTGATGCAAGATTAATGTTTAATTGATGACTTCAAAATTCACGCACTCAAAACTTAAGACTACTTTAAGCTTGAGTATTTTTAATGAGAGCCACTTCAATTTTGTCACCAGCCTTTTGACTCACTTGTGCGCGCAAACCTGGCCCAAAAAAAGTAGCTATTTTGTCTTGCTTTTCTTCCCATAAGTCGATCGGCATTAGCGGCGAATAAAACTCTAGAATTAACCCATAAGCACCATCAACATTAACTTCCCGCAACCCTTGCAGGAGCGGCCGTTCCTCGTCGGTTGGGGCCAGCCCCAGGCGCTCCAAAGCATCATCTAAGTGCGCCGGTTGGCCATAGCGAAATCGGGTGACATCTTTGCGGACTTGGTTTTGAGTATCCGTCGCCTGACTTTCTCGCAGGAGGAGAACTTCAGCAGAGGTAGGTTCGGTGAAATTCACTGGTTCGAGTTCGGCCGCTTTCAGAGCCAAACCTCCCAGCAACAGCGGAATTCCATAAAAAAAACCGGCTAGGTTCAGGGTAGGTCTGTCTGTGAAGTAGGCTCCGAAACCGACTGCTGCTATAATACCGCCAACAACTAAGGCTAGGTTTGCTAAAGAAATTTTGCGTAACATATTAGTGAGGTAAGTAGTCGGACAGAAATAATATACTTTAATTATTATCTGTCAAAAAGTCTTGAATAAATTTAGTTTTTTTGCCAAAAGACCTGCAAAAACTGCTAGCATCTATGAGCGCGGGAGCGGTGTGCATCCACAGTCTTGTCTCTAGGTTCAGAAGCTTATCCTGCCGGACTCGCCCGGGCACGCCATCGGTAAATATCCGTGTTAATTGCGCGGCGTTGGTTCCAGAAGGCAATCGAGATCGGCAGTATCATCAAAGTATACAGAGTGGCGATCGCGATCGACACTCTTGCCCTTTCAACCATTTTTCGGCCATGATTAAAGACGAAGACAAACAAACTGCTGGAGCAAACAAGGCGGTTCTGGAGCAGATTAACTCGCTCAAACGCGAAGATGAAAGGCTTTATAATATCTTAGCGATCGATGTCTGGGCCCTAGCCAAGACGATGGATGAATATCAACCGGGATTTTGGGCTGCTTTTATGAAAAACCGGGAGAAGGCCCTGAAGCGATTTTTAGCTGGAATGATGAAAAATAAACCGGCAGATACCAAACGTCCGCCTTTTTTGCGCTAAAATTTGGCTGGAGTTTGGCTGAGGTTTTGATGTACAATCAAACTATAACACAGACTCAAAAACCCTGAGCAGGTTCATCACTTCCCCTATAAAAACAGTGAAGGATTTGCCCAAAAAGGTAGGTCGGTGAATTAAGAATCTCCGTCTGTTCGCAGAGGAGAATGTCAAATATTTTTGTTAATAGTAGCAAAGGGAAAAAACCATGGATGCACAAACAATCAAAGAGCGCGTAGCAGAGATCGAAGTCAAGCGGGAATCCCTCGTGCGGCTGCTAGATCGATCGGACTTGGGAGCCCTGAGAATAGATGTGAGTCAGGCGATCGAAGAAATTGATGATCTTTTAGAAGAATTCAAGCGTACTTTTAACAGTTAGGGTCATTGGGCATTGGGAATGGGGCATTGGGCATTGTTGACTGTTGACTGTTGACTAATAGCTAATAACCAATAACAGATAGCTAATAACCAATTCCCCATGCCCCATGCCCCATGCCCCATGCCCCATTCCTAATGACTAATTCATCACCATATCCATCAAAATTTGCTGAGAGCTCACTTCCGGGCAATTAGCAGGTGGCCGCCGCTGAGAGTAGTGTCCCCCAGACTGCAAATCCCAAGCTTGGCGGTTGTCCGCCAGCATTACTCCCAAAATTTCTTGCAATTCCTTGGCAATTGTCGGATCTTCCACTTGAACTATCGCCTCAACCCGTCTTGTGAGATTGCGCTGCATCCAATCCGCAGAACCAATATACACCTCTTCATCCCCACCGTTGAAAAAATAAAACATCCGAGAATGCTCTAAAAAGCGGCCGATAATACTGATAACTCTGATATTTTCGCTAACACCCTCAACGCCGGGACGCAAACAGCAAATCCCCCGAATAATCAAATCAATTTTAACTCCCGCTTGTGAAGCTTCGTACAAAGCAACAATGATTTGAGGGTCAACTAAAGCGTTCATTTTAGCGACAATGCGGCCGCAGCTACCGATACCGCCTTCGGCCTGCAAGCGGCAGAATTCTGCCTCACGCCGGATTAAAGCTAAAAATCGATCGCGCATATTGACCGGTGCCACCAATAATTTGCGATAAGATACCTGTCGCGAATAACCAGTCAAATAATTAAACAAATCCGTCAAATCCGATCCCAAATCCTCGCGACAACTCAACAAACCCACATCGGTATAGAGTCCGGCTGTTTTGGGATTGTAATTGCCGGTGCCGATGTGGACATAGCGGCGGATATACCCTTCCTCGCGACGCACTACCATCACAATTTTGGTGTGGGTTTTGAGTCCCACCAAACCGTAAACTACGTGGACTCCGGCTTGTTCTAACTTGCGAGCCCAATTAATATTATTTTCTTCGTCAAACCTAGCTTTGAGCTCTACTAAAACCGCTACCTGCTTGCCGTTTTCCGCTGCTTGAATTAAGGCGCTGACGATCGGCGAATCACCCGAAGTGCGGTATAAAGTCATCTTAATCGCTAACACGGAGCGATCGTGCGCCGCCTCAGTAATAAACCGCTGTACCGTCGCAGCAAACGAGTGATAGGGATGGTGCAGCATCAAATCCCCCTGCCGGATGGTGGTGAAAATATCCTCGCCCTCTTCAGCATCCAACCTCGATTTGTCTAAAATCCTTGCCGATTCCGAGTTCCGCAATCGCGGCGGCACAACCGGAGTCCAAGGCGGGTCTTTCAGTTCCGGCACCGGCAGCCCCACAAAAGACATCAAATCCTTGAGGCCTAGCAGCCCCTCTACGACGTAAACATCTTGCTCACCGAGATCCAGCTCCTCCATGAGCATATCTCGCAGCGCAGGCGGCATAATCGCTTGAATTTCCATCCGCACCGCAGAACCTCCAAACCGGCGCTTGCGGAGTTCCTGTTCTATTGCCAGCAGCAAATCCTCTGCCTCATCTTCCTCAACCGTCAAATCGGAATTGCGAGTAATGCGGAACGGGTGATATTCCTCTACGTCCATCCCCGGAAACAAAGCTTCTAAATTGTGGGCAATCACCTGTTCTAGGGGCACGCCAGTCCAAACAGGAGATTTACCCCTCTGCTGCCACTGCAAATCCCCCGGCAGCGGCACAAACCTGGGCAAAACTTGCGGTACTTTGACGCGGGCAAACAATTCTTCCCGGGTGTCGGGGTCCCTGACTACTACTGCTAAATTGAGGCTGAGATTTGAAAGGTAGGGGAATGGGTGGCTGGGGTCAACTGCTAGGGGAGTGAGTACGGGAAATACTTGTTCTTTGAAGTAGCGGTGCAAGTAATTGCGCTGTTCTTGATTGAGGTCAATGTAGTCGAGAATGTAGATTTCGCTTGCTGCTAGTTTCGGCCGCAGGGTTTGCTCAAAATACGAGTGCTGCTGAGTAACCATCGGCAAAAGCCGCTTGTTCAGGGCATCTAGCTGTTGTTGGGGGGTGCGGCCGTCCGAGGTTAATTTGCTGACTTTTGCGTGTACTTGTTGTTTGAGGGCGCCCACGCGCACCATAAAATATTCGTCTAGGTTGGAGCTAAAAATAGCGAGAAATTTGAGTCTTTCTAAAAGGGGCGTGCGGGGGTCGAGGGCTTCGTGGAGCACGCGGTTGTTGAATTCTAGCCAGCTTTGTTCTCGGTTGAAGTAGTATTGGGGGTCGCTGAGGTTGATTTCAGTGTAGGTTTTGGCGGGGGTCTTTTTTGGCTTGGGCATGGTTTGAGGGAGTCTTTGGGAGGCTCTGTTGATCGCATCTGTGAATTAGTATCGCAGGTTAAACTATTTGTTCGCATCTGCTTTTGGTCGATCGCTCAAACATTGAATTTAAGCAAAACCTTCAACTATTTTTCGAGGATTACCACGAAATCCTCAATCATCACATCAAAAGTTCGAGCCAGCTTGTGGACGGCTGCAAAGTCAACCATTGCCATCCCCTGAGAACGGGCATAATTGCTAATCGTACTGTAGCCAACGCCCGATCGCTCCGCAACTTCCTTGAGCGTCCATCCCTTCTCGGCAGCCAACTCTCGAACCCGCAATCTGACTAAGCCTTTGCTCATATTCACTATTTACAAAATTTTGGATTTAGTATAATATATCAAAAAGCGATCGCCCCCGGTCTGCAAACTAAAGACGATCGCCAGTTAAAATTAATCCCGACAGATAATTTCTGTCGATCGCACTTAGCAGAGATAGATTTAGCTACCACCACCAGATGCAACTACAATGATATCAGAAAATCAGCTAAGATCGTCAACGATCGGCGCATCAAAAATTATTCACAAATCGTCGATCGTCAATCCGCGATCTAGATTTGTCACCGAAGAAACAGTGGCACTCCTGTTCAACATCTCACCTGAACAGATATACCGGATCGATTGCTGCCACAACGTGGTGTATGTTCATGCCAAAGGCCTCAGTCGATTTGTCAGCTACGCTGATTTCCCCCCAATCTTAGAAGTAAAACCGCCCTGTGCTCAAGATTTTGTCGCCTGGTACAAACGCTGGAAACGGACACAAGCACCAGATTTTTGGACTAAATTCTATACGTACAACTTCAAAACGGCTGTTTCAGTGGACAGCTTGGTTGAATGGGGTAAATTAGTTGCTACAGTTAAATCGGTAATTTCTGCCTCAGCGCTGCAACAGCTACGAGATGTTTACGCTCAAGAAAAAACATTGATGGAAAATTTTTAAAGCAGTCGGCGCGAGTAAACCCGCGATTGTTGGCCACCAGCAAGATAAATGTAAGGTGCGCTTCGGCGCACCCTACGAAATAGAGATTCTACTCAAAACTCTTCTTTACCTTCCAATCCCCACATATTGGAAACCAGCCGCTTCTAAAGCCTTCTTGTCTAAGAAATTGCGGCCATCAATCATCACTGGATGATTCATCAACTTCGCCATTTTATCGTAATCTAAATTGCGAAACTGTTCCCAGTCCGTCACCAACACCAAAGCATCGCAACCGTCTGCCAACCTTTCCGGGTCAGTTTCTACCAAAACTCCCGACAAACCGTGACGCATCCCAGTTTGAGAAACGATGGGATCGTAAGCTTTAACTTTCGCTCCCAACCGATTCAAATTCTCGATTAAAATCAGCGCTGGAGCATCCCGCAAATCGTCAGTATCCGGCTTGAAAGTCAAACCCAAAAGTCCGACAGTTTTACCTTTGAGAATCTTCAAAACGTGCTGCAACTTTTCAATAGCAATGAACCGCTGGCGTTCGTTAACTTCCACTGCCGCTTTCAGCAAATGTGCCTCGTAGCCGTAATCGTCAGCAGTGTGAACTAAAGCTGAGACATCTTTGGGGAAACAAGAACCGCCCCAACCAATGCCAGCTTGCAAAAACTTGTTGCCAATCCGTGAATCTAAGCCGATACCTCGGGCAACTTGACTAACATCTGCACCAACCCGATCGCAAATATTAGCAACTTCATTAATAAAGCTAATCTTCGTAGCCAAAAAAGCATTAGCTGCGTACTTAATCATCTCCGCTGAACTGATATCAGTCATCACCACAGGAACCTCCGGCAAAGACGGATTTTCTGCAAACTTGCGATCGACAATCGGCCGGTATAACTGTAGCATCATATCCATAGCCCGCCGAGAGTTGCTGCCGAGAACAATGCGATCGGGATTAAAAGTATCGAAAACAGCACAGCCCTCCCGCAAAAACTCCGGGTTGCTAACCACATCAAATACCACACCTTTTTTTGCTGCTACTTCCTCACCCGTAGCCGCATCATTGGTTTGAGCTTTTTGACGTTCCGCCAAACCGTCGAGGACAATCCTCCGCACCCAGTCCCCGGAACCGATGGGAACCGTAGATTTATTGACAATGACTTTGTAATCGCCGTCGAGGTGAGCTCCAATTCCACGAGCAACCGCTTCCACGTAGCGAGTATCGCTTTCCCCAGTAGGCAAAGGAGGCGTCCCCACGGCAATAAACAAAATGTCCCCGTGAGCCACTCCGGCTGCTAAATCCGAAGTAAATTCTAGATTGCCCGACGCAGATGCAGAGGACATTAATTCAGACAGTCCAGGTTCAAAAATAGGCGACTGTCCAGACTTCATTAATTTTACTTTTTCTTCGTTGTTGTCTACGCAAATCACGTGGTGGCCGATGTGGGCCAAACAAGTGCCGGTGACTAAGCCAACATATCCTGTACCTATGACGCAAACATGCATACAAATGTCCTCAAAGTTAGTAAAAAAATCAGATAGGAATTGGTAATCGCAAATCGAGAATTGGGAATTGGGAATAAGGAAGATTTTTTCTCTCCCCCACTCTCCCAGTCTCCCCCTCTCCCAGTCTCTACTTTTGGTTTCCCTCTATACGATCGCGAAAATCCTTTATAGTCAACTCTAAACCTTGATCAAGCGGCACAGTTGGCTCCCACCCCAACCAATTTTTAGCACGAGTAATATCCGGTTGTCGCTGTTTTGGATCGTCTTCCGGCAGCGGTTTAAAAATAATTTCTGCCCCTGGATTAATCGTGTTTTGAATTTTTTGTGCCAGTTCCAATATAGTGTATTCGCCGGGATTTCCCAAATTCATCGGTCCGATTTGGTCGCTATTCATCAAACGAATAAATCCTTCCACCAAATCAGAAACGTAGCAAAAACTCCGTGTTTGGGAACCGTCGCCGTATACTGTCAGCGGTTGATTCCGCAAAGCTTGAGCAATAAAATTGCTCACTACTCTGCCGTCATTTTCCAACATCCGGGGGCCGTAGGTATTGAAGATTCGCACAACTCGAATGTCTACCCCATTTTGACGATGGTAATCAAAAGATAAGGTTTCAGCTACTCGCTTCCCTTCGTCATAACACGATCTGATCCCGATACAATTAACGTTGCCACGATAATCTTCTGTTTGTGGATGAACGTCAGGATCTCCGTACACTTCGGAAGTGGAAGCGAGAAAGAATCTTGCTTTTACCCGTTTTGCCAATCCCAACATATTCATCGTGCCGATGACGTTTGTTTTAATTGTCTTGACAGGGTTGTACTGATAGTGTATTGGGGAAGCGGGACAAGCCAGATGGTAAATCTGATCTACCTCTAACCGAATCGGTTCCGTGATGTCGTGGCGGATCAGCTCAAAATACGGGTTGTCCAGCCATTTGAGGATATTGCGTTTAGTCCCGGTGTAAAAATTATCCAGGCAGACTACCTCATGTCCTTGGGCCATTAAGCGATCAATTAGGTGAGAACCGAGGAAACCTGCACCGCCTGTGACTAAAATTCTCATTGTGGAAACTGCCGTTCTGTTTAGGGGTAGGACTGTGGTACAAAAATTCAGTCGCTAGAATGAAACTTTCTAATAGAATAACAAAATTGCGATCGACAATGTAAAGACTTATGCGTCACTTTTATAAAATCTTTAATTAACTTAGCATTTTCAAATACTTGGAACAAAGTGCTATAATTCGCAAATGTCGGTAGCAATTTTTATTTAAGCTTTAATATTTCCGAAAAAACACTCTTGACATTAGTTAGGTTATTTGTTAGTGGTTATTGGTTATTTGATGACTTCGGTCTGAGGTTGGGCGATGCGCTAGGGGATAGCTGCGCTTCACTGGCTTATTTGAAAAAACCAGGGTCGATTTATCTGAAAAGCAATATGAGAGAAATTATGTCGATCTAAAAAATTAGGTAATAATTTCAGGAAAACTATAGTTTTACTTGAATCGTTAGGGCCGCCAATAATGTAAATATTTGGCAGAATAGTAATATTAATTTGATAGCTTTTCTCTTAGTCCCCCTCAGCAGGGACAAGAGTTTGTGTACGATTGGTTTCAACCGCCGAATACTCAAAGGGATAACTAACTATCCCTTCCCTCCCAATGACATCTGAACCCAGCGGCGGAATAGTTCGACAGTAATACTGTAGCAACCATCAACTTCTCGAACCACATCGTGGCGTTCGAGAGTTTTTAGTGCTTCCAGCAAACTTGTCTCATCCCTCCCTGTTTCTTGACTCAGCGTGTCGAGGTTCATTCCTTCTAAGTGAGGTGCTAAGGCTTTTAAAATCTCCTGTTGTCCCGATGCGCCTTGCGCTGCTTGACCCCAAACTCCTGTAAAATAGTAGCGACCTCGGGTGAAGAATTCTGTGTCATTGATGACAGTTGCTACGTCTTCTAGTGTAAACATTGGATCGCGGGGGCGTCCCATTTCAAATACTTGGTCGTTGTAGAGGCGGACTAACAGAAATCCTACCAATTGCGTGAGGTAGGGTTGGCCGTGAGTTAGTTCGTAAATGCGATCGAGTGCTTCTGGTTTGTAGTCGAGGAGAAAATCATCATCGGGATTGGCTAAAACTTGGCGAGTTGCACCAAGACTCAGGAAACCTACTCGGATGGGGATAATGCTAGCAAAAAAAGGATTGAAATAATCCTCGGTCATTTCATCCAAGGTGTGCAATCCGGCAAAAGCAAAGGCTACTTTAGAACTCATTTGCACCATCCCTCGCAAAAAACCGATAAAATCTTGATTGATGTTCCCAGCGTCTATCAATTCTTCAATTTTTTCAAACTCGTCTAAAGCAATGATTAATCCACTTTCTACATTTGCTATTACTTGTTCGATGTAGCGTCCAAAAGTGACATAGGGTAAATCGAGTAAATCGCGATCGGCAGGAGGTGGAATCTTGACTGTTTTGGCAATGGCATCGGTGATGAATATTAGCAGTTCGCCGACTCCTTGAGAGCAATCTCCTACCCGCAGCAAATTCACATAAGCTACCTGTACTTTTGAGCCTAAGCAGTTGCTAGCATTCAACAAAATCGAAGTTTTTCCCATGCGCCGATGACCGTAGAGTGCCACAGATTGAAGCGGATTGCCTTTTACCCACAACTCCTCTAGCTGTCTGATGATGTCTTCGCGGCCGACAAATAGCTTGCCTTGGACTGGATCGCCAATTATATAGGGGATACTCACAGGTTGAGTAATCGAAATATCTCCGATTTTCCCGGTCACTTGCAGTAATATTTCTTGCCATTTTTTTGCAGTTTTAATAATTAAATTTCGTTCACATTGTGGTATAATATCTGGACGGTCGAGGATAGTTTCAAGCTCACCTAATGCTCGGTTGAGGGCAAGGGAACGGGCAGAACGAGATACGCTATTCTGGACGACTTGGACATCGGCAATTACCCGCCGTAGAGAGGCAATTACTTTCCAAGTAGTCTCACGCAGCAGAGGTGGATTTGGGGAAGCAGGCAGCTTCAGGGAAGCCATCTCTGCTAGTTCTGCTGTTTGGTGAAAATCTGTGAGAATCTGCGCTAAGGTAAACATCTCCTCTCCATAAAGCAGATCTCGCACTACAGCGAAAGCTTCTGTGGCTTTGTCTGGTTTTTGCTTGTGGAGATACCAGAAACCAGCGGCAGAGGCACGCGCAGGAGTATTTAAACGAATTTCTGTTTGAAAACGAGCTTGAATTTGTTGTGGATAAGGTAGCTTTAAGAACAAACCTTTTACTGCTTGTGACTTCATTACTTCACCCAGAGAAGCTGAGGCAAAACGCACCAACTCCCAATCATAAGGATCTTCTGATAATTGAGCGACGCGATAGATGAGTTGGTCTTTTGGTGTCTCTGCCAGTACACGATTTACAGCTTTAACAACAGGGATAAACTGAAGGGTAAATCCTAGTAATTGGTTAATGTTGTGCAATCCTGTTTCCCAATCCCGCCTCAGCCAATTAGCTATTTGAGAAGACAGGTAGGGAATGGGAAGTGGGGTAATGCGAGGAAATTGTCTATTTTGCTGTTGACGCTGAAGTAGTGTAAACGCTAAAGCGAAAAGCCAATTTTCAGGACGTGCGATCGCCACGCCGGACGCCACGCCCCACACCACGCCGATCGCGACGCCGGACGCGACGCCGGACGCCACGCCGGACACCACGCCGGACGCGACGCCGATCGCCACGCCCAACGCCACGCCGATCGCCACGCGGAACCAATCGATAGAAATGCCTATTTCCTCGAAAAATCTACTCAAGCCTACGGAGATAACAATGATTAACATCAAGGCTTGTAGAATTAACTGACGCTGGACGGAATTTTGACGCAACCACTCCCACTTCTCTCGCCAGCTTTTGGCGTCTTTTAAATTAGATTCACCCCCAAAAGTAGACTCATACCACCGCACAGCTTGAGGAAAGAAAAACACCCAATATAACAATCGCAGGTAATCTAAAGGATTCCACAAAGAAAGAGGACGCTTTAGTTTGGGAGCTAAATCTAACCGAGGAACAGGGCGATGGTTTTGACTCATAAATAGGTGGGGATGAATAAACAAGACTTACGCACGGCTGGTGAGAAACGGGTTTTTTTACCAAATCTGCGATTCTCTAACGAAATACAGCCGATTCCAGGTTTATGAAGTACAGTAGCAGCAGCTTGTAAACCAGTTTTTAAAGTGCTGTGGATTAAC
>NZ_JAUBQB010000120.1:0-11954 GCF_036701035.1 Microcoleus sp. Pol7_B2
GGCGGCGGGTTACGTCTAGTTCGGCACTCATGCGAAGGTTTTCTACTTTTAGCCGATCGTTCAAAACCAATATTTCTCTATTAGCTTGGGCTAATTGTGCGGTGCGTTCTTCTACTTTTTGCTCTAGGGTTTGATAAAGTTGGGCATTTTCTAGGGAAATAGCAGCTTGGGCAGAAATTATGTTCAATACTGCTAATCTGTCTGCTGTAAAAGCGCCAGTTGCGAGATTGTTTTCTAGATACAAAATGCCGATGAGTTTGCCTTGATTGATGATGGGGGCGCACAATACTGATTTGGGTTGATTAATTGCAATATAAGGCTCTGCGGTAAAGGTTCCTTCGCGGACGGCATCGTTTAAAACTACATCTGACTGAGTTCTTGCGACATAGTTGATAATAGATGTCGGGAGCTCCTGACTGTTATTAACAGCAAGAGATTGCAAGACTTGGACGGAACCGTCAACGTCTCCGGCAGCTTCAATTCTGAGTTCGCCCCTGCTGTTTAGCAAGATAAGAAAACCTTTTTGAGCTCCGGCATTTTCAATGGTAAGTTTAATTAAGTTTGACAGCAAGGATGCTAATACTACTTCGCCGGATATTGCTTGCGATGCTTTGATTACTGTGGTAAAGTCAAGCATTGATGAGCTGCTGCTGCCTGTGGATGTTGGCGGAAGGGATGTGGTTATGGCAGAAAGGTTTGTACCTGTTGATGTTTGTCTCAGCCATAGCTGAGGGTAGCGTTTTTCTAAGTCTTTAACTTTGGCTGCTGCACCCCAGCGGAGATAAGAATAGCGGGCATTTTGCAGGTAGGTATTGGCAATCAATGTCTTATTTTTAGATAAGTAAAATTTGGCAGCTAGTTCGTAGGAGAGGGCTTCTTCGTTGATGTATTCGTTTTTTCCAGCGGTGGCAATCGCACGATCGTACCAGTCCATTGCTTCAAAGTTTTCCCCTTTAATGCGGCACAATTCTGCTTCTATTAGTTCTACTTTCTGCAAGTAATTCATCGGTGCGTGAGTTGCCAATACTTTCAGTTTATCCAGATTGACGGCTACTTCTTCTAAAATTTGTTCGCGATCGCTCTGGCTGACATCAAAGTAAACCGCAAGTCGCACCAGAGAATCATAGAAATAAAAGAGGGGCGCAACAAGCGAACCAACCACTCCAGCTAAATATGGCGCTGCTAAGTCAGCATATTTTACAGCTTCAGCAAATTCTCCAAAGAGATAACAGAGAAGCGTTTTTTGCAAGTAAATAATAAAAACTGCACTACGATTGTTTTTTTGCAGCATCATAGGCAACTGCGTGTCTTCATTATATGCTTCCCCCATTAGCTTGCAAGGATTCTCCGAGCGATCGATTAAATTGAGAACTACCTGCCGGATTACTTCATTGCTGGTCAAATCAAATTCTTGCTTGAGTTGGCGTATTATGCCATGGTAGGCAGCTATTTCTCTTTCCAATTCTGTGAGTTCTTTGCCAACAAAATAGCTATGCCAGCAGTACACACTGGCATTGTGGCAGGCATTTCCTATGTCTCCGGTTTCCAAACCGATTGCCCAACCATCATGCGACAGCTTTAAAGTTTTCCTAACCGATTCTTTGTAATGTTTGACAAAAGCATTAACGCAGTGAAGCGTGTGTGCTTTAACTGTGCCGGCGTTAATTCGCTCCAGCAAATTTAAAGCCAGTTCGCCAAATCGATAGCCAGATTCTATGTCGTTGAAAATCGCGCTAAAAAGCATTCCACAACGGGCATAAGCGGGCAAAGAATCAGGATTGTTGCCATATTCCAGGGATAAATTTACCAGTTTAAGAATCAATAAAGGCTGGAGTTTTGGGAAGGAAAAATAGGCAACATCAAGAGTGCTGGATATCACCTGCATGGCTGCTAATTTGTCCGGGGCTGTCATCAGTGGTAAATCGATTAAATCTTCGATTTCTCGGCCTGTTAGCGCTGCCTGAGTTGCTTGCAGCGCCGCCTCAATATCTGTCGTATTGGGCTGTTTGGGAAAATGTATATCTAACAGTTCTAGCACTGATAAAGCTGTGTCTAATGCTTGCTGGAACTGGCTTTGGGCTAACTGAGAGCGAATTTTTACTTGATAGACTTTTACTTTATCGAGCACTATTTTGGCTTGTTGCAGCACGGAAGTTGCTAATTCATCCATCTGCTCGAAATCGGTACTGATGTAAGCGGCTTCTGCTGCTTCTTCGTAGAGATTCAGCGTTAAGTCGTATTGGGTTTGCCAACTGTCTGCACTTAATAATTGCCTGCCCGCCGCGAAGTAATCTAGTGCTGATTTATAAGCAGCGGAAACTTTGGCTTTTTTGCCTGCTAAAAGGTTGAGCGCTGCCAGTTCATTGCGCTGTGGCTGCGTGGCAATTAATTCGCTGCCAAAGTTGAGGTGATTGACGATATCAAATATTTTATGTTGTCGCTGTTCCGGCGCAGTATTTTCCAACAAAAGTTGTCCGACTCGATAGTGGACAACTTGCTTTTCTGGTTCGGGAATTAGAGAATAGGCGGCTTGCTGGACGCGATCGTGCAAAAATTTGTAATAAACAGTTAAATCTTCTGAACTTTGCTCTAATTCTAGAAATCTGTAATCATTCCCCACGGGAATAATTAAATTTTGCCTAACTGCTTCCAAAAGTTTCTCGTTAGTTGCTTTTACTGAATTTTCACTAACAATCGCCAACATTTTTACGTCAAATTGGTTGCCAATGCAAGCAGCAAATTTTAATATTTGCTGTGTTGCCTGGGACAGTTTTTGAATTTTTCCTGCCATCAGTTCGACTACATTGTCAGTAATTCCCTTGGCTTGAATTTGCTCTAAATCCCACTGCCAGTCTCCCTTGGCCCCCTCAATCTTCGGAGAGGTGGGTCCAAATTTCAACAGTTTCTCAGCATAAAGTGATTTGAGAAACTCGTTAATAAAAAAGGGATTGCCTTGAGTTTTTTGCAGGACTAACTCTGCTAAGGGCAGGGCTTTTTCGAGATGGCATTTAAGAGTATCTGCAATTAAATAGTTGACATAATTTAACTTTAAAGGTAAAAGGGAAATTGAATTAATTACGCATCCAGTTTTCAGAATCTCATTAATTGTTAACATCAGCGGATGGGCGGCAGTGACTTCATTATCCCGATAAGCACCAATCAGAAACAGATATTGCATATCTGGGTCGGTGATTATCAATTGAAGCATCTGCAAACTTGCGGAGTCTGCCCACTGCAAATCGTCGAGAAACATGACTAAGGGATGTTCAGGCTTGCAAAATACGCGGATGAAGTTATGCAATACTAAATTAAACCGATTTTGGGATTCAGCGGAAGGAAGTTCGGCTAATTCTGGCTGCTTGCCCACTATTAATTCTAATTCGGGAATTACATCAATAACGACTTGAGCGTTAACTCCAACTGCTGTTAATATTTTTTCGCGCCACTGTTGGAGTTTGACTTCTGTTTCTGCGAGCAATTGCTGCACTAATTCTTGAAAAGCTTTAATGACGGCGCTGTAAGGAATATTTCGCTGAAACTGGTCAAATTTTCCGGCGATGAAATAACCTTTTTTTCGGGTAATGGGTTTGTAAATTTCTTGTACTAATGCTGATTTGCCAATGCCGGAATATCCGAATACTAACATCATTTCGGAATGTGGTCGGCTGTTGGGGGATGGCTGAGTGTCTGAGGTTAGACTTTCTGCTTCTTCCTGCAAGCTACCTGCAACTCGCTCAAATGCCGCCAGCAGGCTTTCTATTTCTGTTTCTCGGCCGTAAAGTTTTTGAGAAATTTGAAACTTATCTGAAATATCGTGCTGACCAATAGGAAAGTCTTCTATCTTGCCTTGAGTTTGCAGTTGAGTGAGACATAACTCTAAATCTGCTTGAATTCCCCAAGCGCTTTGATATCGCTCTTCTGCGGTTTTTGCTAACAGTTTCATTACGATATCTGAAACAGGTTTAGGAATCTCTGGATGGACTTCTTGGGGCGGAAGGGGTTGTTTAGCGATGTGACAGTGTACTAATTCGATCGCGTCATTACCTTCAAAAGGCAGTTGATTGGTTAGCAGTTCGTAAAAAGTTGCACCTAGGGAATAAAAATCAGCGCGGTAATCGATGCCGCGATTCATTCTTCCGGTTTGTTCGGGTGCTATATAAGCTAAAGTTCCCTCTAAAACGTTGGGACTTATTAGGGTAGGATTTTCTATAGACAAGACTGTCGAAATGCCGAAGTCAATAATTTTGACTTCCCCGGTTTTGGGGTTGATAATTATATTAGATGGGTTAATGTCTTTGTGGATAATATTAGCGCTGTGAATCTCACCCAACATCTCGACAGTTTTGATAGCGATGGGGAGAAATTCCGCTAAGGTTATCTGACGTTGCTGCCGCCATAAACTTAAAGATTCAGCGCCCTCATCCTCGAAGACGATGGCAAGAGAATTATGATATTTTTCTAAGCTGTAAGCTTTAACAAAGCCTGAGAAATTCAGAGTTTGACTGATTTGGTATTCCTGCTGGTATCTCAGCAGTTGTGCTGGCGTTGGCAATTCTTCTTTCAGCAGCTTGAGGATGATCGGTAGGGGTTCGGCGTAGCCGTCGCGTAGCGAATCGCGATCGCGAATTCCGCGATAAACTAAGGAATTTTCGCTTTCATAGATTTGGGTTAAAATCTGATATCCGGGAATGCCAAGCATAGTTTAAATTGTCCGTTTTGAGCTTTTGCGCTTTCTGTGCAGCAGTTGCAACCCCATCTTGCCATTATTGCTCATATATGAATGCAGTGGGAGATCGATCGCTACCACTGCATAAAAAACGACTGCTTGCAAAATCGGGATGCTTCCTAGTGCGAGAGATTCAAAAGTAGCGAGAGAAGAGCTTTGGATATTTTCGGAGATGTCTATTGTTAAAAAAGTTGATAGGCAATGGCTCTTACTCTTGACTTCTGACTCTTGACTCAGGACGAATGCTAGATATACAAATATTTCTGCCTTCTCCCCATGATGTAGGGTGCGCGCTGCACACCTTACACCTGTGGAATCACCTATAACCTAATGATGGCAACTTAATTTCAACTACAAATACTTCTGCAAGAGCAAACCCATTTTCTCCTTAGTTGCGGCAGGCACTTGATCCAGCCGAGTCAGAATTGCATATTTCAAGGCTGAATGCGACTCGGAAACGGGGGGATTTTCTGTTAACCTCCGGACTGTTTCTTGAATGGCTTTTTGGGCATTTGCTGCATTGCGGTGCAAGTTGGCAACTACCATTTCTACAGTTACGCTGTCGTGATCTTCGTGCCAGCAGTCGTAGTCTGTGACTAATGCTAAAGTTGCGTAGGCAATTTCTGCTTCTCTGGCTAATTTTGCTTCCGGCAAATTTGTCATCCCGATGACTGTCGCCCCCCAACTGCGGTAAAGGTGGGATTCTGCTTTTGTGGAAAATGCGGGGCCTTCCATGCAGACGTAAGTGCCGCCCCGGTGGAGGGTAACGTCGGCGAGGTTCAAGGATTCGATCGCACTTGCCAATACTTTAGCCAATTCGCCGCAAACCGGATCGCCGAATGTGATGTGGCCGACTATTCCTTCTCCAAAAAAGGTAGAAACTCGATTTTTTGTACGATCGATAAATTGATCGGGCACTACCATATCTAAAGGTTTCGCCTCAGCTTTCAGAGAACCAACCGCCGACGCTGAGATTAAATACTCAACTCCCAAACTCTTCATTGCATAAATATTTGCGCGATACGGCACTTCTGAGGGCAAAAAAGTGTGGTTGCGGCCGTGTCTAGCCAGAAATGCTACTGGCGTACCGTCCAATGTTCCCACAATTGCGGCATCCGATGGCGCTCCAAAAGGCGTATCAATTTTCACCTCTTCAATATCTTTGAGGGCCTCCATTTTATACAAACCGCTGCCGCCGATAATTCCGATTTTTGCTTGTGCCATTTTTACCCTCTGCTGGAGTTTTACCACAGTGATTCTATCGGGCCATCGTTAAGTTGGGGTAAAGATAATTGAAGATTTGGTGACAACAGTCACCCCACATACACTATTTTGTCACTAAATATATGTGATTGTAATCACAAAGTACCTTCACAAAATCTTTAAAAATAAAGGTACATAGTTCTGTTACTTATTTTTAGCGTGTTAAGACCATGACAGTCAGCTCTGCTAACCTCCCCAAAATCTCGATCGAGGCGATCGTCGCTCGCATCTTTGCTTTTCGCCAGATTACCCCCCTTGACAGACGGCTGCTGAAATCAGCAATGCTAGCCCAGAAAGGTCTGAACGAAAAAGACCAGTGTCACATCAACCGAGTGTGTCAGGGCATCCAAAACGGCTTGATTTTAGTTGTAGAATAAATTTGCAGCACTATCTGTTGCTAGCTCAAGAAGCTGTTTTAAAATTTATGCTTGAGTCTGTATCGGCGGGAACTGAGTTCGGGCGGTGTTTTACTATTTTTAGGCGCGCGAACCCTCTACATCACAAATAATATTATTTACATCTTATTATCGCTCAAAATTCAACAGCCAAAAGCCTGTATAAGTCATGCCACTATCATCGGGTTGGACTAATAAAAAATGTAATCCTTTACTTAATTGCTTGCGCTGTTGGTAAATTTGGGCGGCCGCTTTCACCTCGCTATCTTCAAAAGTAGCCACAACCCACCTATCTACTAACCCAGCTTCCAATATCAATCCGTCTGGTTCTCCCGCAATATAATTCAAAGCGAAAGGTTTGGCATCCTGAAGCCATCTAGCCAACCGCATAGACTGGCGTCCGCCGTCAATCACCACTCCCGGTACGGGTACTGTTGATGCCAAGCCCAAATTCAGCGGTAACAGCAATTCTGGCATTTCCAAAATTGGCAGGGGACGCCCTTGGAAAGCCTCTTCAATGTCGCCAGCGGGTAGGGAAGCAAAACGCCAGCCATCGCCCCAGAGGTTTTCGGGTAAAGGCACGGGCGGCGGCGAGTCGAGGGCGATCGCACTGTAAGTTTCACCTGTATAATTAGGCATACTCGAATATTCTTTGGCGCGTTGTTGCAGCAGCAATTTCAGAGCCACAGTGCGCCGAGTCGCTTCTACCTTTACGCCCAACACTTTGCCCGCAGCTTCGATTAAGCCCAGAGACTGAGGCCTAAATACTTGAATCAATTCTGGCAAATTTTGGGTTTGAGCTTGCTGCTGCAACTGCGAAGCTAGCCAATTAGAATTTGCTTCCCCCTGACGGCAAACAGCGCTAAATTGAAAACTACCTTCCGAGTCGCAAATTAAGAGTTCCCAAAGTGGTTTACCCGCCTCATCTTGGAGAGGACGGCGGTAAAAATCGGCTTGCCAAATACGCATAAATAATTAAAATATAAAATATACAACTCGATCATTTTAATATAGTTTGGCGCACTGCGATACAATACCGAACTATGAAAAAAGAACTTCGAGCGATATATTCTCAGTTCATAGTTGAGTTTTATTTGCATATCTAACACCAGTTTAAAAAAACTGCAACTGTAAGCCAGTGATCCAAACCGTCGTAAGCTGCTACGCATCTAAATTATATTTTAGGGCGGGCGGGACGCCCACCCCACAATAATTTACTCAAATTTAATTGTCAAATTTAGATGCGCCTCAGCTTAGTAATCAGTAATTCCCAAATCTAAAATCTAAAATCTAAAATAGAGTAACGGCTCGCTTAGCCATCCTCCCTTAGCAATTAGCCATACCCAAATTTATTTAAGGTGGCGAACCAAATACATATCCAATTCGCCCTTATTTTTAGCATAAATTTTTCCTCGGTATTCGCATTCAAAAAAATCTCTAACTAATTCAAAGGTTGCATGAGAGATATTGATATTTCCAGGCACGCCGGAAGATTCCATCCGAGATGCAGTATTAACTGTATCTCCCCAGACATCATAGGAAAACTTTTTATGGCCAATTACCCCAGCAAGTATTGGGCCTGAATGAATGCCAATGCGGATGTCCCAATAAGGGATATTTTGTTGAGCTTTCTGTATTTTTCGCAGAGCCATGAACTGTCGAATTTCTATCGCAGCAAGTACAGCGTCAAAGGCGTGTGTTGGGCGAGGGGTAGGAATTCCCGCCGCGCACATATAGCTGTCGCCAATAGTCTTCAATTTTTCCATAGAGTATTTATCCATCACGCGATCGAAATAAGAAAAACAATAATCTAGTTCGTCAACCAACTCTCGCGGAGTCATTTTTTCAGATAACTGAGTAAAGCCTTTAAAGTCAGTAAATAAAACCGATACGTTATCATAATAAAGTGGTTCCACTTTGCCGTTATTTTTGAGTTCCTCGGCAATTTCAACCGGCAGCACGTTCAACAGTAGCTGATCGGATTTGTGCTTTTCGGCATCGAGATCGGAATAGAGCCTATTTATCTCTTTAAAACGTTCAGCATTGCGGATGGCTGAGGATAGTTGTAAAGCCAAAAGATAGCCAATCCGCAAGTCTTCTTGAGTGTAAGCTCTCGACTTGGTTGTGGCAAAATTAATTGTCCCTAAAACCTTACCTTCGCTTTCCAAAGGAAGGATAATTTGCGAAGCGTAGGGGGATAAAATAGCAGTAGCACCCGCTTCTTGAATTAATTGAGGTTGACGTGTTGTGAAAGCCTTGTGAATAGGGCCGCCCTCTGGGAGGGCTGCAATATCTACAGGGATATGCCTGCCAAATAAGGTCATGCAAGCGTTAGTGCTGTGCAGGCAAACGCTACAGTGTTCAAAGTCTAGTAGCCATTTGGCTTGCTTGCCTAGTACCCGCAAAATTTGGTTGAGATCAAGGGTGCGGTTAATGGCAGTGGCAACTTCGTTGACAGCGGAAATGCGGATGGAAAGCGCTTGAGCTTCTGCTAACAAACGGCGGGCTGTCAACAGAAGTTCTTCTCGATCTTGATCTTCTAGCCGATCGCCCATAATAGGGGTATACAATATAGATTACAAAGCATCTATTTCGAGGGCTATTGAATCCGTATATCGGTTGACAAAGCTAAACAAATCTGCTGTCGCAATAATCTCAAAGATTTCTGAATCATCAAGTCCTAAATCCCGCAGGTTTTGGTAATCAGTCTCTGTCATTTCCAGGGGTTTTGTAGCAGCCAGCAAGCCAAAGGTAATTACGGCTTTATCACGTTTTGGCAAAGGGCAGTTGGCAAAGTCAGAAACTAGGGTTCGCAATAGTTCTTCGCTCATCCCCAAGGCTGACAATCCGTGCAAGTGAACTTGGAGAGCGTACTCGCTATTATTTGATTGGGAAATAGCGACGCCGACCATTTCTTTAAGCGTGCGGGGTAAGTCTCCTTGCAGGATTGTTCCCCGGAATTTTTTCCAATTTGCTTCTAATATGTCAGGGTTGATTGCCATTGACTTGAACAGGTTGGGGACGATGCCAAACCCCAAGTCTGTCAAGATTTCTTCGTACACTGCTTTGGCTTTAGGATCTGTAAGTTGCTCGTATTCTATAAGTGGAAAGTGTGTCATTGTTGTGTTGAAGTTTACGGCGGTTAATTTTGGTTGGAATTTATGTATTTGTTATGTAACGCCACTCAAAGGGTGACCTTACGACCTATCTTGGCTTTAGTCGGATTGATGATAAAATGCACCGCTGTCAGCAAACCGCGAATCATGAAAATGAGCTAGCAACAAATCTGATTCTTGAGGCTGGATTAAACCTGTAATTATAGCAGTAACAGGACCCCATAAAATTCTGTTGCGATCGGGTTCTACGGGTAATTTTAGATTCTCGCAATGGTTGTTGTCAAGTATCGGCAATTCATCGGGCGCGACGGCGTGAAATCTTACCACAACTCTTGAATTAGAGGTTGCTGTTCCGTTCGCTAATTTTTAGGCAAAAAAACACTGTTCGATCGATCGATCCAGCTCCACAAATGCCCTGAATCTTATGCTCCGACGCGCGCACAGGGGAAAAAACAAAATGCAGTGCGATCGAGTTTATTGCATTAATTCAGATGCTCGATCGACAACCCATGCCTCAGACAAGCTAGGCTAACGCCTGCGACTGGAGTTATCATGGGTAAACTGTAAACTTCTATCATTGTCGCTGCATTTGCTATGAACCCTGCCCTGACTCAATTTGGCGCTCAGATGTCCCACCTCACGGGAGTTCGGGCAATTATGAAAGATATTATTGAAACACTCAGAGCCGGCAGCGGGCAGGAGTTTATCAATTTGAGCGCCGGAAATCCGGTGATTTTGCCGGAAGTCGAGCAGTTGTGGCGCGACTGCACTGCTGAACTTTTGGCGAGCCCGGAATACGGCGAGGTGGTTTGTCGCTACGGTTCCAGTCAAGGTTATCAGCCGTTTATCAATGCGGTATTGGCGGATTTTAACCAGCGTTACGGACTGAATTTGACCGATCGCAATATCCTAATTACTCCCGGAAGTCAATCGATTTACTTCTACGCAGCCAACGCTTTCGGGGGCTACACTACCAGCAAACAGCTTAAAAATATCGTCCTACCGCTGAGCCCAGACTACACGGGTTACGGCGGCGTTAGCTTGATTCCCGAAGCGGTAGTCGCTTGCAAACCCACCCTCGATATTGATGCAGCCGCCCACAGGTTCAAATACCGCCCGGATTTCAGCCAATTGTCGATCAACCAAAGCACCGGTTGCGTCATTTTTTCCCGTCCCTGCAACCCCACCGGCAACGTTCTCACCGACGACGAAGTTAAGAAAATTGCCGATTTAGCGGCCGCTTTCGACGTGCCGGTGTTCGTTGATTCCGCCTACGGCCCTCCGTTCCCGTCCTTGAATTTTACCGAAATGACGCCGATTTTTGGCGGCAATATCGTGCACTGTATGAGTTTGTCGAAAGCTGGATTGCCGGGTGAAAGAATCGGAATTGCGATCGGCGATGAAAAACTCATTCAAATATTAGAATGTTTTCAGACCAATATGTGCATTCATTCGCCAAGATACGGACAGGCGATCGCCACTCGTGCCATTACGTCCGGCGCTCTTGCCGATATTTCCATCAACGTAATTCGCCCGTACTATCAAAGCAAATTTGCGATCGTAGAAAGCACTCTTGAACAAGCAATGCCGAAAGATTTGCCGTGGTTTTTGCACCGGGGCGAAGGAGCAATTTTTGCGTGGTTGTGGCTGAAAGATTTGCCAATGACTGATTGGGAACTGTATCAAGAGTTGAAGAAAGTGGGTGTAATTGTCGTGCCTGGAAGTTCTTTCTTCCCCGGTTTGCGGGAAGATTGGCAGCACAAACATGAGTGTTTACGCATTAGTTTGACTGCAACAAATGATGAGATTGAAACTGCAATGAAACGCTTGGCTCAAATGGTAGAAAAGCTTTATCAGTCAGTAGTTCGTAGTTAGTGGTTATTGTTTGGTTGTTAGTTCTTATATCAAGTCCGGTTGCACCGGACTTGTATAGTGAGCTGATTTCACCTATTCATATACTCCAAAGTTGATAAAATGCTTTATGAGCCATTGATTTAGCTCTATTAAGGATTTCTTTTTCAGTCCACTGATTGGCATTTAATAAATCCGAGTCAAGAGGATAACCTTTGTTAACTAATATTTTTATTTTCTGTTGAAAATCTAAATTTTTTAACTCTTCACTATTGGTTTTTTTATCTACGAGTATTAAATTACCTATACATCCAACTACATCTTCATTACATTCTTTAGACTGTGGTAGTATATGCTCGATGCTGGTAAATTCATAATCTATAGGTAAGCCATTAATGTTTTTTCCCATAAAGCGACTTAGTATATAAGTAATAACTTTCTTATTTCTAGTTTTGCTTTTGGTATAAATAAGTTTGGTAAATTCTATTTCAAATTCTTCAAACTCAGCTAACTTAGATTTAAGACTTGTACTTAGGGCTTGCTGAATAATCGATCGCCAACCAAGAGCAGGAGCGATCGATATATTCAAGCAGAGTTAAATAT
>NZ_JAUBQB010000121.1:0-11906 GCF_036701035.1 Microcoleus sp. Pol7_B2
ATATTTAACTCTGCTTGAATATATCGATCGCTCCTGCTCTTGGTTGGCGATCGATTATTCAGCAAGCCCTATTTAGATTTAGATAAGTTCAAAGTCGTTAACGATACCGCAGGTCATTGTGCTGGCGATGAGCTACTGCGCCAAATCACTACACTTTTACAAAATGGAGTCCGCGCTAATGACACATTGGCTCGCTTGGGAGGTGACGAATTTGGTCTTTTGCTTAATAAGTGTCCCCTCTCTAAAGCAGCTCAGATTGCGGAAAACCTCAAAGATCTAGTGCATCAGTTTCGGTTTATTTGGGATAGCAAAACCTTTATCATCGGGGTCAGTATTGGAGTTGTTGCCATTAACCAAGCCAGCCAAGATTTGATGGAGGTTATGGGGGCGTCTGATGCAGCTTGTTATGCTGCCAAAGGCAAAGGTCGCAAATGTGTTCATGTTTATCGTCGAGACGATGGCGAACTAATATAATTAGACAACGTGGTGAGAGGCAGTTGATTTCCAAAATCAGCCGTGCGTTAGAAACCAATCGTTTTTGTCTCTACTTCCAAAAGATTGGCTCTATTACCTCTAATCAATCATTAGAGCCTTATGAAATTTTGTTGACAATGCTTGACCAAAACGGAGAAAGCGTTGCTCCCAATGAGTTTATTCTCACCGCCGAGTGTTATGGCTTGATAACAAAGAGCGATTGTTGTTGGGTAATCGAAACTTTTTTATCGAATTATCATAATTTATCTGGACTAAAAGTTTGTAGTAAAGACTTGTATACAATCCATATTTCTGGCGCTAGCAGTCGAATTTTTTTCAGTTTTCTTGTTCCATTTTATCCCGTTTTCGATGTTGAGATCGCGGTTTCTAGTGTGAGTTACCGCACTTTTTTAGGTATTCCCATCCTCCGAGTTTTGCGACTTGTTCTCTCCCGGTTTTTTAGGCGATCGCACGCTGTTCCTTCAGAATTACCACGGCGAACCGATCATGGTAAAAGCAGCCCAATAATAAGGATGCGAGAAATTTCGATCGCCCCTGGCGGTCAACTCTGACGGCAAAGGCAGAGCTTGATTGTTGCCCGATCGCACCAAATAACCATCTTGCAACCGCACTTCTCCCCGCAGCATCGCCAACTGCGCTTGCCGCAAAGCCTCAGCCTTAATCGGCGCTGTACGCAACTCCTGGTAAAACTCAGTCATCAGCCCCAAAGTAGCGACATCGCTGACATACCACAAACTCGCCAAAGCGGATTTTACCCCCGCGTGTACCGCCAACCCCGCGAACCCCAACTCAGCTTGTTCGTCTCCCACCGCCGTAGTACACGCACTCAAAACCAACAACTCCACCTGCGGGTTAGATAGCTTCAACTGCTCCAACTGATTCAGCCGCAACTTAGTATCCCAAAACTGAATGTAAGAATTTTCCGCTCCCCCAGGCTGAAAATCCCCGTGAGTAGCTAAATGAATAATTTTGTATTGCGGTTGATTGCGCTTGTTCTTCAAATTTGCCAAAGTAAAAGCTTCATTGAGAAAAGACGAACCCGGCCAAATCTTGCCGACAATTGTCGATATTTCCAGCGGCACCGCAGGTAAAGGATTTTGATCGTATTTGGCAGGAAAATTCGACGCACCCATCGCTAACACTTCAGAACCCTTAACATCGGCATAGCGAGTATCAGTTAAACTCAAACTCGGAATCAGCCCCAAACTGTACTTTTCTACCAAAAACTGCTTGCCGTCGTAAAGAGCAGCCAAAGGCAAAGTTCGCAAACCGGCATCCATCGAAAACACCAAGGTGTCAATCTTGTTAGCCTCCAATTC
This sequence comes from Microcoleus sp. Pol7_B2, assembly GCF_036701035.1. Lineage (NCBI taxonomy): Bacteria > Bacillati > Cyanobacteriota > Cyanophyceae > Oscillatoriales > Microcoleaceae > Microcoleus > Microcoleus sp. Pol7_B2. Next base: position 1,815 of record NZ_JAUBQB010000121.1, read on the forward strand.
CGGTTGCAGCGGTGCAATTAACCACTGGTAAAGTTTCTCGGCAGGTTCCTTGTAATTAGCAGCATTCAATCTCCTAGGAGTTCTGATAGCATTAGTGAATTCTTTAGCAACTTGCAGCACTGTCTCGCGGCTTGCAGGCACGCTTTTAAAAACATTTTTCCCGTCTGGCAATAACAACACAAGTTCTAAATGTTTTTCTTTCGCCCAAACGTAAAGGATCGCGGGTTTGACCCCTGTCAACCGATTGACGCTGCTGAGAGTATCTCGAATACTTTGCTGTGTGACTGACTTTTCAGTGAGATTACCCCCAAAGTAACGTTCAAATTCCCGGCCCTGAGTTCTATCCCTTTGCTGCACTGCGTCGATCGGACTTATTTGCGCGATCGAACTCGATCGAGAAATCTCAGGAACCCTCACATTCCCGACACTTTCTGCACTCACCGCGCTCGCAGGCTTCTGTGGAGTTGTTGCCACGCTGCCGTTTTCTGTCGTCGCAGGCGCGCCCAAATTGTCTGTTAACACCGACGGCGACAGCAGTACCGGGCCGGCAGCAGTCTCGTTCGACCCCGCCTCAACAGACGCAGCAGCAGGTTCTGGCGAGACATTTGTGGTACTGCCCTTTGGCACCGACGCTGCGGCAGGGAGACTCACCTGAGTCACAATTTGTTGAGAATTGTCTGTAGTTTTCAGTTCCACGCTGGTAGTTGGTGCCGGACTCGCCACGATCGCCAGCGGCCCGATCGCAGTTGAGGAGGTGGCAGTGTTCGACTTCGAGTTTCCCGTCCCAACAGTCGCCGCCGTGCAGGTTCCCGACGGGCAAGTGCTTTGCAGCAGCGTCTGTGAACCCGATTGAGCCAGCCCGTCTGTAGAAATGCTGACCTGGGCGCCCTCAGCAGCCGTTCCTGTTCCCGGAGTCCGAAACGCTCCCCCAGCCTCGATTGCCACATCGCCGCCGATATTGCCACGAGCTTTGATCGAAACAACTTCAATATCTTTGTTCCCGGTAATTTGGCTCGAACCGGCACTTCCCGATTGCGAACTCGAGTTGATCACCCCTGTAACGATCCGGCCCGGCGCCGCAATCGAAATATCTCCCCCGCTTCTGGCACCAAAAGCATCGATGTTGCCGGTTTCTACCGCACCGGCGCTGCGAATAGTGATAGGGCCCGCCACCCCGGAAGTTGAGCGAGATGAAACCGTACCAGCAGTCAACTTGCCTTGACTGCTAGTGATGTTAATCCCCGCAGTCGAGGTAACGTCTCCGACGGCTACAGTACCCCCCATCAGAGAGATCGTGGCGTTATCAGTGCCGACGATCGCACCCGTTCCGACGATCGCGCCTGCGCCATTGGGCGATCGAATCGTCGTCGGATCTTGAAATGTCACCGCCACTGGCGTTGAATTTGGCGTTGAATTTGGAGTTTCAGAAAGAATCGAAATCACACCGCTACCGTCAGAACGTCCGATCGCGATCGAAGCAAACCCATTCCCAAAAGTGTTCAATTCCGCTGCAGTCAAGTTCAGAGCTTCTGTATCGTCAGAACCTTGAATTATAATGTTTTGGCTTGGAGCGGCCGGTTGCAACACCAAATTGCCGTTGCTGGTGAGCGAATTTTTGTCACCTGTCAAGTCAATTTCGTTGCCCGTCAGGGTAACATCTCCCCCTGTTTGGACGCCGCCAGCTTCGATCGCCCCCGCAGTGACTCCCTTGGGCCCCGTCAGCGTCACATTCCCCGCGAGATCGCCCCTCGTGTCGATCGCCCCGGCAGTCACCGTGCCCTGTGCGGTAACACTAACATCTCCCGCCGAATTGCCTGTATCTTCGGAAGAATTGACAGAAGTGTTGATGGTGCGAGAAGTTCCAGTAAGTAGCCGACCGGTTGTGACATTGCCTGCGGTGCTGACAATGCGAATTTCCTGATTGTGGGTAGTGATATTTCCGGTACGGATATTGCCGTCACCTTTGATAGTAATTGAGGCATTGTCTGCCCCTGTCAGGGAATTTGTGGTAGTGATTGTTCCCAAACCCGCTGGCGATTGAATAATTAGCGGATCGTAAAATGTGAAATCGTTGGCAATCAGAATTGAACCGATACCGTTGGTGCGGCCGATCGTAATTCCAGCAAACCCATTTTCCAAACTTCCGAGGTCGCTTGCCGTCAGATTCAAATAAATATTAGTACCGACATCTCCAGAACCGCCGATCGCAATATTTTGACCGGGACTCCAAGGTTGCAGTACCAAAAAGCCAGTACCGCTGACTGAATTTTTGTCGCCTTGCAAATTAATTTCATCACCAGTCAAAGTAATGTTTCCCGAACCCCCTGCGATCGATCTCACTCCCAGAACATTCTGAGCCGTCACAGTTACATTGCCCGTCGCTTCCCGACCGCTGGCATCAAGTTTTTGGGCCGTCACGTTCAGGCCGTCGAGCACAATATTCCCGCTGCTGCCGGTGCTGGGATTGGATGAAGAAATGTTGTTTGCAACAGTCGAACCCGGACTAATTAAACTAATATTTCCGCCGTTACTCGACAAATTGCCCGCAGTAATTTGACTTCCCGAAATGGCTATCGCACCGCCCGCCGTGCTAATTGTATCTCCAGAATTCATCGAAAAAACACCCGCACCATTGCGATCGGCATCTGCTCTCAATGTTACCGAACCAGTAGTTGCTTGAAATCTCAACTGATTGTCCGCCAAATCAGCAATTGTAATATCGTTGAGCGCTTCGAGAACCACATTTGCAGTCGCCGACATACTTTCCAAAGCTGTAGCCGAAATTGTCAGCGAAGGCTCAGAATTTTTTGGCTGTGGTGATGGCGTTCCTGTTGCCAAAATATTATTGTTGGCAATAATTTCCGCATCGCCCGCACCTTGTAGGGAATCTGTAATTAAAATATTGTCTGGATCTAACAGCAAAGTCCCCAAACCGTTTGTCCCAGACGTATCGACAGTACCGTTAAAAATCAATCTTTGCTTGCCCGAAACTTCCACAAACCCCCCAACACCTGCGGTGGTTGTTGCAGAAACGCCATTTGCGCTGATGCTGCCCAAAAATGCTGTTGTGTTGTCAGCCCAGATCACAATTCTACCGCCGTTGCCTGATTCAGTTGCGTTGGCGGCGATCGAACTTTTGCCATCCACGTAAGTCATCCTGGCATTCGGCACAGTTCCCTCGCCTCGGTAATCTCCCCCGATCCGCACCGTTCCGCCGCCGTCGGGCCCCGAAGCTTCAATCTTCGCTCCCAACAGCCCTACCTTGTCGCCCAACACGTTGACGCTTCCTCCCTGGCCCCCCGTAGCAGACACGTCCGCAGAACCCGCTACCAGCGCAGTTCCAGCACCTCCTGGCACTGTTTGACCGCCTGTGAGCACAACTTCACCTTGAGCGTTCGTAGTTATACCCGTAGCGTGAGCCACGCCGGGACCCGACAGCAGCCCTGGTAAACTCTGGGGAGAGAAGGGAACCGCTTCCGAACCCGACACTCCGGCTGCTGGAGAAACTTCTAAACTCAGCAAAAGTCCGTTTTGACTGAACCGCACCAGATTTTCGCCCGGGACAGCCGCCACAGTAATTTGACCGCCCGGGGCTGAAAGTTGCCCTGTACTGATCACCGTGCCGCCTAGCAAAGTCAAATTTTGCCCGGTTCCGACAGCCAAGTTACCGGCATTGACAATACTCGCGGGCTGTGAGCCAAAAACAAAAGCATTCGGCGCTCCAACTAGGGCCGCGAAGTCGTTCGCCCCTGTACCGTTGAACCAGCCGTTGTCAAAACCGATACCGCTAGCGGTGGTAGCCAAAAAAGACCCGGATACATCGAGCCGCGCATTTGCTCCGAAGATAATGCCTGCGGGATTCATCAGCAACAAATTAGAATTGCCGCCACTAACTTGAATTAGACCGTTAATTAAGGAAGCGTCGCCCCCGACAACACGGCCGAGGATATTTTTAACGGCTGGGTTGGAGATGAAATTGGCAGTTTCGCCCGAATTCAGACCAAACCGAGTAAAACTGTGGAACAAATTTGCTCCGTCTCTGGAGGTAGTGCCGCCTTTAATGTCGTAGCGAGGAGGCGACCCTGTACCTGGGGCGGTGACAGTGGTTCCGGTGCCGTCTGGGGCTGGAGTAATAGATTGTGCCGCAGCAATTTGAGATTGGGGATAAATTGCCACGAGTACCCATCCGTTTCTGTTTTCTTTGAGGAAAACCAGGTTGGGGAAAAAATCTACTATCAAAAATCCAGCAAGGGGAATTGCTGCCAGAATCGACCGCACAGCACGTTGAGCATTCATAAGTTTGCCTCGGTCTAGACCTTAATTCGAGTTTAAAATTGAGATTTTAGGTAAAAAAGAGTCGATCGCACCCCAATCCTGACACTTCCTAACGCGAACTCTCGATCGCAAATCTTAAAATTTAAGTCTAAATTTGATTGTGTCACCAACATAGCAAAGACTGACAGTAAGTGTCGAAACACAGGAAGTTTAAACAGAGAAAATTATGAGCGATCGAATTGTCCGTCTGATCGGTTTAACTGGGGGCATCGCCACCGGTAAAACCGCTATATCTAATTATCTTGCAGATGCCTGTGGATTTCCGATTTTAGATGCCGATATTTACGCCCGCGAAGCTGTGAACCCCGGTTCGCCAATACTTGACTCTATTGTAAAACGATACGGCGCCGGTATTTTGCTCCCGGACGGCAATTTAAATCGGCCCGAGTTGGGAAGTATTATTTTTTGTAACCCAGACGAGCGGCAGTGGTTGGAACAACAGATTCACCCTTACGTGCGCCGCCGATTAGTTGAGGAAACTCAAAGCTACATTGCTGCATCGAGTTTGGTATCCCAAAGCACACAGGATTTAGGTACAAAGACTCAAGAAACCGGCTTTTTTAACCAAAAGCTAGAACGAAGTATTGTTGAAAAAAAACCCGGTTTCTGCGCGCCGGCTGACACGTTGACTTTGGTTTTGGTAGTGCCGCTGCTGTTTGAAGCTAACATGACTGACTTGTGTACCGAAATTTGGGTAGTGTACTGTTCACCCGAAGTGCAGTTAGAACGACTAATGCAGCGAGACGGCTTGAGTTACGATCGAGCTAAGGCCCGCATTAATGCCCAGTTGCCGCTAGCTCAAAAGTGTCAACAAGCTGATGTTATTTTGGACAACTCGTCAACGCTCGACTCGCTATTCCTGGAGGTAGATGTGCAAGTCAGTCGCTTTGAGATTTGATATGTGAGATTGACTCCGCGATAGCGGTTTTAAAACCAGGTTTTTTTAATCCCTGCGCGCCAGTTAGTCGCTTTGAGAGGTGAGATTTGAGATTGAATCCACGATTTTGTGAAGGGGCTTTTTTCTCCAACCGCTTTCGACTCCTCCTTCAAAGTGGCGCGTAAGCCCTCTTGTCACCAAGCAAGATCAGAAAAGTCAGAAAAAATCACAAAAAATAAAAAGTTCACAATTTATTTGAAAATATAATAGCAACCATTTATGAAGTTAATGTAAAAAATTAGGCATTGCCCACTTTAAGGAATCTCATTCACCAAGATATTTATATCTAACGTGCTGATGGCGTGGCTGGGTACTCTCCTGTTGTGTCTTTAATCCCCGGGTTGCCGCTTCACCTCAATAAATTATCAAGTTAATCATAAAAGTAGTAAAACTTTACAATTGGCGGTTTTTGTTTCTTTCTTGGAAGACTGTTTCAAAAGGATTCCTGGGGCGATACCCTTTTAGATTTGAGATTTGAGATTTGAGATTTGAGATTTGAGATTTGGGAATGATTTATAGCTACCAGGGTGGGGAAGACGGGCATAGAAGAGTAGTATTCTTTTTTTGAACATGGTCTTGAATTCTGCTGGTTGCCCGCCAGTAGTAGATAACTAGAAATTACCCGCGAACAAGCGAGCTAAAGGATGGATTTCACCAGCTTTTAACCAAAACTCAAAAAAATTGCAGGTGTCCTCACTTACTAATTGATGACTTCGCCACAATTATTTTTTTTATCCTGATAGCAGAGTACAGACTGCGTATCAAGAAGGAGAAAATACAAACACCAAAATTTATGATGCGCGTTTACTCTTCCATCCTGATGTCAAGCCTGTTACTGAGTGCTGGCGCAGTTAATGCTCAAAGCTTAGAAACTCGATCGACCTTTTTTGCTCAAGACAACTCTGCTTCAGAAATTTTCACCGCTCTACCTGACACTCAGAGCTTGTACGATAAGCAGCCAGATAATAAGCCACCACGACGAGGCGAGGGGAGATAAAGCCGAAAAAAGCGATAATTGCAGGGAATTAGGGGGAAAATGGACAAATTAAAAATTGGGAGAAGAAGAGAAAAATTGAAGATTTCGATTTATTAATTCGGGAATTAGGTACTGCGTACCAAAAAACCGATTTTTCAGCGGTATTTGACCACTCAAGGCATAATTGTTCGCTATTCCGGTTTTTTTGCCCAATATCGTCAAAATATCAGACACCACAAACGGGCGCGAAATGTTGCACTCAAAAAAGAAAGGTAAAGCGCGAGTAGGAATCTGGCGCTTTACCTTTCTTTTTTAAACTTTTTCAGCTTTAATCTTCTTCCGCAGCTTCGCCACCAACAACGATATCGCGAATCCGCAAACTCGGGCCGCCACAACCGACGGGCAAACCGCTTTGTCCTGCCTTGCCACAGCCGCCGGATTCATCCCAGTAGAAATCGTCGCCGATCGCCTCAATATCAGCTAAAGTGCTGAAAACATTACCCGAAAGAGTAACATCCCGCACCGGATTGTCTAGTTTTCCGTCGCGGATCATCCAAGCTTCGCCGGCACTGAAAGTAAACATTTCGCCGTTAGTCATGCCGCCTTGCCAATTGCGCGCATAAACTCCTTCTTTGATACCAGAAAATAAGTCAGCAACTGGCGTGTCACCCCGTTCGATCCAAGTATTCGTCATGCGGACGATCGGCGGATAGTGATAATTCAAACAGCGAGCATTGCCAGTAGGCGTTTCTCCCAACTTGCCAGCCGTTTCCCGCGAGTGCAGCCGCCCGACTAAAGCCCCGTCTTTAATTAACTGAGTAGTAGTCGCCGGAGTGCCTTCGTCGTCGTAGAAATAGCTGCCCCGGTGTCCCTCTGGCGATGCACCGTCGAAAATTTGCAAGTTTTTGGGGCCGAACTGGCGACCGAGGGTCATAATTTCCAAAATGTCTGGATTTTCGTAGGCCATGTCGGCTTCGGAAAGGTGTCCGAAGGCTTCGTGGACGAACAATCCGGTCAAAATTGGGTCAATTACGACGGTGTAGGTGTTGCCTTGGACGGGGGGTAAGGCTAGGGAATCTACGGCTCTCTGGGCGGCGCTGCGAACTTGAACATCGAGATCGGTTAAGTCTTCGTAAGCTTTGCGGGAACCAGTGGTTTCGCGGCCGGTTTGTACGGTTTCCCCGCTGCGGGCTGTGGCGGCAAAGCGCATTTCCATGTCTGCCCAACCTTGTTCGAGCATGGTGCCTTCGGAGGTGGCGAGGATCATCCGCTGGGTGCTGTCGCCGTAGCGCACGGAGATTGTGGCGATGCGGGGGTCAATGCTGCGGAGAATGGCCGCGTAGCGATCGCACAATTGCTTTTTGTCAATTAGGGGAACCAGACGGGGGTCTGTCCCTGTCAGCGGCAGCAAGCAAATGTCTTGTATTGGGGTGACAGGTGCCAGGATCGTTTCTTCTTCGCCGATCAGTTTTGCCGCGGCGATGGCTTCTTCGATTCTTTCGGCGAGGGTGGAAAGTCGGTTAAAACTGGCAAAGCCCCAGCCGCCTTTGTGACAAGCTCTGACTTGGCCGCCAATTGAGACTCCTTCGCTGAGGGTTTCAATTTTTTCGCCCCGCAGCAGGATGTCGGTGCCTTCGGCTTCTTCCAGTCGAATTGCCAGATAATCGACTTGGTGACGGTAGCGTGCCATTAAGTCGGACAGCAGATTTTTCGAGTCGGCGATCGAGGTGGGCATAAGGAAAGCACGGTGTTTAACTTACTTCATTTTGCACTTTTGTTAGGGCGATCGTGCAAAATATCGCCCCAAGCGCGGAGATTGCGACTTATTGGTACGGTTCTGCCAATATCGTTAGTTAACAAATGTGGATATCCTGTGAGTTAGGAGGAAGGCGCAAGAAATTATGCGGGATTTTTTAATCGTGCTGGTGCTTGACTCCTAACTCCTGAACTTTCCTATACATAAATACTTCACCCTTCATGCCTCCGAAGGTGGGTTTATAACTGTGAATACTTACTTTTTACCGACAATAAGCGAAATTTTAGCCTCCGAAGGCCAAGAAAATGACCTGAGTCTCTTTGATGCTAAGTTGGCGGGAGGAAACAACCGCCATCGGTGTCCTGTAAGCCGTGGGGCTTCTCGACTGAAAGCTGAACAGGAATGGTACGGGGCGATCGCAGCTTTGAATCAAATGCTCGATCGGCAAAAAGCAGGACAAAAAACAGATGCCGATCGAGCAAATTGTCGCTCGACAGTCCCCAATTCCTCTCAGGGATTGGTTTTGTCTGGCCCGTCTTCGGTTTTGACTGACCCCGCTTTGGCTTCGGGCTTTGCCAATTGGATTTTTACCAGTCTTCCCGACAACGATGCAGCTTTGTGGTCTTTTCGGGCTAGACAAACTTTAGCTTTAATGCCGGCGGCTGATGTGCAAACATCAGTGCCTGCGGCGGCCCCGGCTTTGGCTTTGGCAAGTGGCGATCCTTTGGCGCACGAGCAGTTTTGTTTGGTTTTAACTCCTAGTTTTAGCTTGGTGATGGTTTTGGGTGAAAATTCAGCGGGAATTCCGGCTTTTCTATTTTCTTTCGATCCGCAAGTAGTCGCCAAAGCTTGGGAGGTTTTGCGGCGCAGGGTGACTGAAAGCGAATGTTTGCTTGCCAATTCTGACGGCAGCTTCAATTTACCAGTTAGCCAATTAACTAATAATTCTAGTAAATTAGACGCGCTGTTCCAGCAGTTTTTGCCTGTGGCACCCAATTATCAAACAGTAATGCAGTTCAGCCGCTTGCTGTTGCATAATTTGCCGGTTGGGAAAGATGAAGCAGGCAGGATAAAGGATGAAAGAATTGATGATGGTTTGAACCATAGACATCACAAGTTATCGGCTACAGATATCAACTGCAAATCTCCAATTCCTCTGGCTACTAAAGAGGTGGAATTGCTACAGGCGATCGCCCACGAAGTGCGCACTCCTTTGGCTACTATTCGCACGCTGACTCGGCTGCTGCTGAAACGTCCCAAACTCGACCCGGTTGTGGTCAAGCGTTTGGAAATGATTGATGCTGAGTGTACCGCTCAGATCGATCGCTTCGGTTTAATTTTCCGCGCCGTGGAATTGGAAATGTCGCAAGCTAAAAATTCGGGCGTGCAGCTAACAGCAATGTCCCTCGGTGAAGTGCTACAAAATAGCATTCCCCGCTGGCAAAAACAGGCGGCTGTGCGAAACCACACTTTGGAAGTTATTGTGCCGAAAAAGTTGCCGGCGGTAGTCAGCGATCCGACGATGCTGGATCAGGTTTTAACTAATTTGATTGAGAATTTTACTCGAACTTTGCCCTCTGGGAGTCGCATTCAGGTGGAGGTGACTTTGGCGGGCGATCAGTTAAAGTTGCAGTTGGAATCGGAACACCTACCTGAAGGTAATGTCGCATCGACTTTTGCAGCTAAGGGGAATGCTCCTTTGCGATCGATCGGGCCTTTGTTGATGGTGCAGCCGGAGACGGGAAGTTTGAGTTTAAATTTGAGCGTGACTAAGAATTTATTTCGGGCTGCTGGCGGGAAGTTGGTAATTCGCCAGCGGCCCCAAAAGGGCGAGGTGATGACGGTATTTTTGCCCCTGCAATAGTCAGTTGTCAGTTGTTGGTTGTCCTATCAATTCCGGTTGCATCGGAATGATTTAACCGCAGAGAACGCAGAGAACGCAGAGGAAGAGAAGAGAGAGCTCATTAATATCGGTCAACAACGGACAACTAACAACGGACAACTAACCTTTATATTATGTCCGGTCGATTAACCATGATTAAACTTTTGCCTCCGGCCACCAATAGAAATGAGTCAAACCACTGATTA
>NZ_JAUBQB010000122.1:0-11261 GCF_036701035.1 Microcoleus sp. Pol7_B2
TGCACGCTAACTTACTCTCCATTTTTGGAAACAATACCTAATTTACCAGGGTTTGAGCCTTAACTGAACCGTATTGCTATATAATGCTGTCTGTTAATAATTCAGGTCTTCTCAAAATTGGTAGGCTGGGCAAGGATTACTGGCGCATACCCGATTACAGTTGTCTAAAAGACGACAGGTTAACCTATGGTTTAAAATCAATCGAGCCAAATCGGCTCAAGATTTTTGTTAGATCCGATCACATAATTTCCGATCGGCCAAATCAACCGATAAATTTTTTGAATATGCAAAAAATTATCTAAATATGAATATACAAATTGTAAATTTGTCAAGTAGTTTATGGATATCTACCCTGCAAAAAATACGCCATGATATTTATCATTGGCCAGAGTATGTAAATCTAGAAGCAAAAAGAACTGAATATAGGTCAGAGGCTATTTTAATAGTTGATGATGAAAAAATGTTCTTTTTGCCCTATGTTGTGCGCCCGTGCGGTAGAGTAGGGGAAGAGAATATACCAGAAGTATTTGATGTGGTATCACCTTATGGCTATCCGGGAATTCTGTTGAACGAAGCTGCTGCTGATTCACGTGAGTTTATGAATTCAACAATAAATGAGTTAACGCGGGTGTTACGCGCCAAAAATGTCTGTTCGGCTTTCTTTCGGCTGCATCCTATACTTAATGAAGGGTTACACCAAATTTTAAATTCAGATATTTGCCAAATCACTGGAGAAACTGTCTCCATTAACTTGCGAATTTCTGAAGCCGAAATGTGGCAGATCACTAGACGTAATCACCGACAGTCAATAACTAAGTGCAAGCAGGCGGGTTTTACAGCAAAAATGATGCCAGTTAAGCTATATATCGATAAATTTATCGAAATTTATCAAATAACTATGCAGCGCGTAAAAGCGGCAGAGTATTATTATTCTTTCAACTTAGAGTATCTGCTAAATATGGCAGATGCCTTTGGGGAAAAAATGCACCTATGCCTGGTTGAATTTCAGGGCGAAATCGCCAGCGGTGGTTTATATACAGAATGTTGCGGTATCGTTCAGAGTATCTTTAGTGCCACGCAAAACAAATTTTTAAAACAATCTCCTAACAGCTTACAAATAGATTATACTCGATTATGGGCAAAAGAGCGCGGCAATGAAGTCTTACATCTGGGAGGTGGAGTTGGAGGCGAAAAAGATTCTCTTTTCCATTTCAAATCAGGGTTTTCCAAGCAAAGGCACAAATACTTAACGATGCGCTTGATGGTAGATGAAGAAAAATATAATTACCTGATCAGATTAAAGGCAAAATATTTAAATATTGAGCCTCAAGAACTCCTCAACTCAAAATTTTTTCCAGCCTATCGTTCTCCCAACTGAAGATAAAATGACAAAACAAATTCTCCTTTCAACACCTCACATGGGTTCCCTCGAACAGGAGTTCGTCAAAGAAGCCTTTGACACCAACTGGATCGCCCCCGTTGGTCCCCATGTAGACGCTTTCGAGCAAGAATTCTGCGATGTAGTTGGCGCTAAACACGCAGCGGCTGTTAGTTCCGGTACCGCAGCTTTGCATTTGGCTTTACAATTAATTGGTGTCGGTTCGGGAGATGAGGTTTTTTGCTCTACTCTGACCTTTATTGCAACTGCTAGCCCGATTACTTATCTTGGCGCAAAACCTGTTTTTATTGATAGCGATCGCACTTCTTGGAATCTCAACCCCGATTTGTTCCGAGAAGAACTTGACAAACGAGCAAAAATTGGTAAATTACCCAAAGCTGTTGTAATCGTACACCTCTACGGTCAAAGTTGTGATATCGACCCCATTCTGGCAGCTTGCAATGCTTATGAAATTCCCCTAATAGAAGATGCGGCAGAATCTCTAGGGGCTACCTATAAAAACCGATCGCCTGGAAGCTTTGGTAAAATCGGCATTTTCTCATTCAACGGCAATAAAATAATCACCACTTCCGGCGGAGGAATGTTAGTTTCCGATGACCAAAAACTGGTAGAAAAAGCTCGTTTTTTGGCAACACAAGCCCGTGATACCGCTCCTCATTACCAACATTCAGAAATTGGCTACAATTATCGTCTCAGCAATGTTTTGGCGGGAATTGGTCGCGGTCAATTACGGATTTTGGAGGAGCGAGTGGAAGCGAGACGACGCAATTTTGAGTTTTACAAACAAGCTTTAGGAAACTTGCCGGGAATCGAATTTATGCCGGAAGCGGCTTTTGGAAAAGCTACTCGCTGGCTGACTTGTTTAACCATCGATCCGGCAGCTTTCGGTGCAGATAGAGAACAAGTTCGCCTAGCGCTTGCTCAAGAGAAAATAGAAGCGCGTCCGGTTTGGAAACCTTTACACTTACAGCCAGTATTTGCTGATTGCGAATGTTTGGGCGGTGCGGTGGCTGAAGAGTTATTTGAGTACGGGCTTTGTTTGCCTTCTGGCTCTAATTTAACTGATGAAGATTTAGAGCGGGTGACAAGTGCGATCGCCCAAATTCACAAAGAAAATCGATGATATAGGCGAAGGAAGTTGGGCTACGGGTTTTGTAACGCATGTAACGGAGGCAGGAAGAAGAAAGATGCGATCGCTATTATATCCCCGACTTTTTCAAAAAGTTGGGGATTTGGGTATTCTATCTTCTGATTAATTTTCTTGCCATTCTTGCAGCGCGATCGCAATTCCCTGTTTCAATCTTGGTTCGAGATTGTCTTGCTTAACTAAGCTTTCTAATTTCTGCCTGACCTCAGCAGCACCTAGCTGTTTGATCGCTGCCATGCAGTGCAGCCTGACGCTGCGGTCTGCGTCGCCCAACATTGGAATCAGAGCATCTAGCCCTCTCATATCTCCTAATTTTCCTAAACCTAAAGCTAAAGATTTTTTGCTAACTGCCTCCTGCACGGCCGGATGACCGGTTTTCAGCAAATCAATCAGAATTTCAGCAGCAGCAGCTTTTAATTCCGGCTTTTCTACTCGCCCTAAAACAGTGACTATCTCTTGATAAACAGTAGAATTTATGTTAGTAAATTGCGCCCTTAATGTCTGATGCAAATATGCTACAGCGGTTGCAGTTTCCATCCAGCTTAGGGCGCGCACAGCTTCGATTTGCACTTCAACCGGAGTTAGGGGCGATCGCAGCAATTCAAATAAAGCAGCCGCTGCAGCATCGGTTTTCACTCGCCCGATCGCGATCGCCGCTTGCTGACAAACTTCTAATCGAATGTCCGAAAGCAACGGTTTGAGCAAGTTAACTAAATCTAATTCTGCGTCTAAATAGGCGCGCACCCCGAGAGCTCGCACGGCTTCTTTTCTGACTGCTGTCGCCGGATCTTTGAGTGCTGCTACCAGTACCGGCGGGATGCGGGAGTCGTGAAAGCTGCTCAGGGCCTCGATTGCGTGCGCCCGCACCGCAACTTGAGAGTCTCCGACTACGCTCAACAGCGGTGGGATGGTTTCGGTGCGGCGAATTTGGGCTAGTGCTGCTGTGGCAAACTGTCGCGAGTCTTCTTGGAGTAGGAGAGTTGCGAGGGATTCTATGGCTGTCGGGCCGAAATTCCCTAGGGTTTCGGCGGCGATTTGGCTCAATTCTTCGTCGGAATTTTTGACCAATTCTACTAAAGCTTGAATCACTTCCGGGCGATCGAACTTTCCGAGAATGCGGGCTGCAAACCACCGGGGCTCGGTGTCTGCGTCTTCGTCTTCGAGCACGGCAATTAAAGGTGCGATTGCGCCATTTCCCAGATTGGGCAATACTTTAGCAATTTCCCAGCGGTCTTGAAAATCGCCCCATTCTAAGGCTTCTATTGCTAAACTGACAGCTTGCTCTAAAATGTCTTGTTCCTGCGGCTTGCCGCCCTTGGCTGTCACTTGCTGCAAGCATTCGACTAACCCAGGCCAGTTTTGGTGATCGGCAGCGACTTGCGCTTTTTGTAAAAAATTATACATAATTTTAAATTAAGTTCGAGCGAGAAGCGAGATTTTTTTGCTGCTAGGTCAGAGCGGGAGGGAGCTACTTTTTAGGAATCTTTTGGTACAATTATCCATTTTTTAACATTTTTGTCAATCCATCATAACTGGTAAAATGGAAGTAAAGCATTAATTTCATGCAGTTAAGGCATCAAGCTATACTTTTTGTAATTTAAAATACGCAATCTTCCTAATTAAAAATCAACAAATGAAGAAAGCTCTACTTCTAGTAAACCAGCACTCTCGAAAAGGGCAAAAGCTATTATCTCAAGCCACTGTAGAATTAGAAGCACTGGGTTTTGAGTTAATGGTAGAATCTACCGACCACGCCCACGAACTTTCCGACACTATTCGTCGCTACCAAAATCGAGTCGAATTAGTAATAATTGGGGGTGGCGACGGCACTCTCAACGCTGCCATAGAAGGTTTGATAGACACCAAGTTACCCTTGGGTATTTTGCCGATGGGCACTGCTAACGACCTAGCCCGCACTCTGGGAATTCCTACAGATTTATCAGCAGCTTGTCAAGTAATTGCTAGCGGTAAAGTTCGGCTAATAGACTTGGGTTGGGTGAACGGCCAACATTTTTTTAATGTTGCGAGTTTGGGATTGAGCGTGCAAATTACCCAGCGGCTGACTAAAAACGTCAAGCAGCGCTGGGGAGTTTTAGCTTATGCTTTTACTGCTTTGCAGACAATTTTGTCAGCGCGACCGTTTCGAGCAGAAATTAAGGTAAACAACCAATTTTTTTATGTTAAAACTATTCAAATTGCCATTGGCAACGGCCGCTATTACGGCGGCGGCATGACAGTTGCCGAGGATGCCACAATCGACGACAGGCGACTGGATTTGTACAGTTTGGAAACAAAAAACTGGTGGGAAATCATTGCTTTGCTGCCGGCTATGAAGCAAGGCAATCATACCAGTCGGCCTAACGTTCGCACGTTGCAAGCTCAAGAATTTGAGGTTAATACTAGCAAACGCCGTCCGATTAATACTGACGGTGAAATCAAAACTTACACCCCTGCCAAATTCCGAGTGATTCCCCAAGCTTTAGCAGTTATAGCTCCTTCATGACTCACAACTAATATAATTATGTTGTGGAACAGGCTGGGAAGCCTTTTCATATATTAGCCACGGGCAAGATGCCGGTGCCACAATTAATCAGTTAATAATCGCCTCCAGCGCCATATTGCCACGCTTCAACTAATCGGTTAAAATAGTATTGCTGCTCCGGCGCTAATTTTTCTACCTGCGGTTCTAAGGCTTTCCCCAAAGGCTGCAATCCCGTATAAACCCCTAAATTTACATAATGAATCATCCAATCGAGCAAGTTGGCTATTCCCACCTGCGGGATAATTTTCATAACTAATCCGGGATGGCTTATTGCTGTTTTAAATAGGGTTTGGGACAAAGCCGGAAACAGCACGATATCTTGAAGAAACGGTTTGAGTACCGGTTCTCCCAACTCTTCCATTACCTGAAATACGGCAGCCAAAAGTTGATTGATTTGATTGGGGTCTATTTTTTGATTCATCGCAGCACTCATCGAACGCTGGAACAACCAGGTAACTGATAGATTCGGCTGGTAGGGTTGCAAAAGTGCGAGGGAATTTTTGCTGAGACTATCGCTTGTCAAAGCTTCCTCAATTCCTAGAGTCAAGCGTTTGAGGTGGCGCACCATTGCGCCGAAACCGCCAAAGCTGAGGGGAGATTGGCTACCGCTGCTGTCTCCGACTGGGAGTATGCGATTCCAAGCCGTTTTTAGAGGACTTTGGCGATAGCAGGGGAAGAATCCGTAGAGTGCTCTTTGGAATTTTAACTGTTCGAGTTCGACGTTTTGATATTGGGGAAGCAAGCGCAAATACTCTTCAAATAATGTTTGTAAACTGAATCTTTCTGTGTCGGCGTCTATGTAGGTAAATAAGTAGGTTGTGCGGCCGTCTCTGGCTGGAAATGCTTCCCAAAAATATTGGCACTGATTTTGCATTGGGGTGAAGGATGCAAATATATCGCCAGTGTCGTTTTTGGGGTATCCTTGAGCGCAACTGCCGACTACTAAACATACGGCGTCTGGTTTTTTGCCTTGTCTTGCTTGGCGGACAATCGGCGAAAAATGTCCCATTGCGTCTAATAATAATCGGGTTTTAAATAAATTTTTAGAAGGTGGTGAATCGGTTTTTTCAGATTCTATAAGGACTCCATTTGGGTGAATTGTGGCTGTTTTAAAGGGTGTATTTTCAAATAGTTCGCCTCCGGCTTGGAGAAATCGCTGTTTCAAGGTTTCTAGGAGGTAAACTGGATCTATTCCGATGTTTAGTACGCCCGAAATCCAAATGTCGGGGGTGTTGGCAAAGCTGATGCGGGCTGGGTTGTATTCGGTGGCTATGGCTTTTTCTATCTCTTCAACAGATAGCAGATTGAGTTCTAAGAATGCGTCTAATTCTTTGCGAGAAATGTTCCATTCTTGCTCGCGGCCTCGCAGGGTGCCGCGTTCGAGCAGGGCTACCCGCCAACCCCGCACGGCTAGGGCTGTACCGATTAATATTCCTAGGGTTCCGCCACCAATAACTATGTCGAAGTCGAGGTTTTCGAGGGGTTGCTGGCTGTTTTTGACTGCTTGGGGTGCTGGTGCGGTGTTTTGTTTGAGGTTTTCCCAGAGTCGATCGACTTTTCTCAGGCCTCCGAGGGCGTCTCCTGGCAGTTGGGAGAGGATTTGTTCGGTGAGGGACATCGGGTTTTAGGATTGAAGAGTGGTGGATTTTTTATAATTTAGCTTAGATTAACATTTGCGACAGTTTCAGGGCTGACGCATGAGGGTTATAAACCCGCTTTCTACGAATTTTGCGACGAGGAACCAGAAGTATACGAAAAAACGAGGTTTTTGAGGTCGCGAGTGTGTAAGCCAACTAAGTTTTTATAATCATACAGAGAAACCCGGTTTCTGAAAAAAAAACCGGGTTTCTACCCCTCGTTGGTAAGTCTAAGGAATTATCTTTAATCAGCCGTGCTTAATTCTTCAACTCGCAGCCGATCGCACAAAATTCGCTCGCACACTATAGCACCCGTATCCGCACTCCTGCAAACTTCTAACTGAGCTTCCGGCAGCGCTTCAAACAAAAAACGTTCCCCCGGAAACACCGTCCTCTCAAAATACCAATTAGGAATATTTGTAATGCGAGCGATTTGCACTTTGCTAGTATTATTAAGATACCAACACAAAATGCGCGTATGACCTTCGGAAATTACCTGAGTTAGTGTCAAATTCATCTTTTTAACTTTTGTGTGCAATTGTGCGAGCGATCGGCGAAGGGCCTAAGCTTAGTATAGCAGCTTCCCAGTTAAAACACAATTTTTTATACATTTTTTTTACCATTTTTTTTACATTGTTTGGGTTAATTAATAAATTTCACGGGGGAAACATCAGCGCCTTCCCCCTATTCCCAAGAAGGTGCAAAAGCCGGCATTGCTAAAGTGCAAGATTTCCATCCTCCTCTAACAGGTGCGTTCAACAATTGACAGTGACCGACTGAACCTCTTGCCTGTTGGTAGTGACCGCAAAAATTACACTTGGAAGCCGGATTGCAAGCGCGCTCGCTAATCACAAGGCACGGCTGGTTTTGGGTTTGGTTGCGCTCGATAGTTAAAGTGTTCATTAAATTACTTTTTAAATGTTCAGTATTAAGTATGGCGGCTGGAGTGCAGTCGTTGCGTCTATCTCAAGGCTTACTTCGCCTTTAAGATTTGTTTAGGGATCAATAGAAAATATATTATTTTGGAGATAATCAAGCTAGGGAGCAATTGAATTTCCTTCCCATCGTATTGGCGGCCCCAGCTTTAGTGTCGATCGCGCTTGCTGGAAATATACTTCCTCAGACAGAGTTAATTATCCTCGCCTAACTTGCTGAACAAATCGGCTAAAATTGTATTAGAAAATAAAAAACCTTCGGGATCGCTCAACCTCAAATGGCCCGAAAGTGGCAGTTTCGCGCCCTCGCCTAAAGTTGCGTGAAGCGGAGCTATCCCGTAGGGAATCGCCCCATCCGCAGTTATAATTTCCACCCATCCTTGCCGCCAGTAGGGCTGCAAACAACGCCAAATTTTATCAACCGTTTCCTGAGTAAACTTTTGAGTCAGCGCCGACAGGCTAACTCCTTCTGCTAGACGCAAACCTAGCATCAGCGTTTCTAACAAAACGTCATTTTCTGAGACTTGAAAATTTGGCTCAATTGCTGGGTAAATATCGGGCTGGGTTTCCCCCCCAATTTGAGGATTAGCTGGGGAATTGAGGCCAGACATCGATCGCACCCACTGATAATATTCTTGAGTTTTGCGAGGCCTTGTCAACCTCCGGCCTTCCACGTAACTCGCCGCCCCCATTCCCAAACCGTAATAAGGGCGATTTTCCCAATAAACGCGGTTGTGGCGGCACTGATAGCCATCGCGAGCGTAATTAGAAATTTCGTAATGTTCGTAGCCAGCACCGGTCAGAATTTCCCGCGCTAAACGGTACATTCCAGCAGCGGTTTCATCTGCTGGTAGCGGCTGCGCGCCGGCTTCAAAGTAGCGCCCGAAAGCAGTTCCCTGCTCAACAATTAAGTCGTAACTAGACAGATGAGTCGGGCTAATTTCTACTGCAGATTTTAGGGAAGCTTCCCAGTTTTCTAAAGTTTGGTGAGGCAGTCCCGAAATTAGGTCTAAACTGAAATTGACAATACCAGCCGATCGCACTATTTCCACAGCATCAAAAATATCAGCGACTGAGTGCGATCGTCCGCAAGCTTGCAGCAAATCATCCTGAAAAGCCTGCACTCCCAAACTAACTCTATTTACTCCCGCCGCTGCATATCCCCGCAACTGTTCTAAAGTAAACGTACCCGGGTCTATTTCTATAGAAATTTCCGCCCCAGCAGCAATCCCAAATTTGCCGTCGAGAGTCTCTAAAATATTGCTCAACTGACTCACAGAAAGCAGCGAAGGTGTGCCTCCACCAAAAAAAACTGTTTTCAGAGATGCGCCTAAATTTTTAGTTTCTTGAATTTCTTGACACAGTACGGCAACATATTGCACTATGGTGCCGGAATTCTCGCCATTTTTGCGATCGCCCACCACAAAAACCGGAAAATCGCAGTAGTAACAGCGGCGGCGACAAAAAGGTATGTGCAGGTAAGCCGAAGTGGGAATGCTGGGATTTGTCGCTTGCACACTTTTTTTTAATTTAAATGTTAAATAATCTGTGGTAGGGTTCATTACATTTCAAGCCAAAAGCGCAACTTCAAATCTAAAGTTTTAATTAAACCATCATGAATAATTATGTATATTATGACATTTGCTTACCAAAAAAGCGCTGCGAACGATCGGCTCTTGTAATTTAACCTCGTACCAGTTTCGCTGCGTCACAATTCCCGAACAGCCCGCAGGGCGGTTTATTCGCGCCTCGTGCCTGCTTTCGCCCCGGCGTGGTAAACGCCGATATGCTCGATCGCACATCCCTCAGAGGGTACAACCCCGAAATATAAGTTTATGAGAATCCTTGAGTAGATATAGCGAGATCCGACCAAAGCATGAAAACAAGTATCAGCACTGGAAAGATATAATAGGAATAAATTCATTAACCTAGAACTAATGCTAGACGCAATCATAATAATCTCATTCATAATCGCAGGCGGAGGTATCGGCTATTACGGAGTCGAACTCCTGCCGAGCAATCTGCTGCTGCAAGTTACAAATATACAAGGCTTAAGTTCTGTACTAGGTTCCTTTGGAGCATTAATCGGCTTCGTGATGGGATTAGTGGCTCAAACAACCTACCGCCGGCTGGAAAAACAAGTTCGCGATATGCCAGTGGAGATGTTACTGACGCGGGCGATCGGCTTAATCATCGGACTGCTAGTAGCAAACTTAATGCTGGCTCCGCTATTCCTGCTGCCAATACCCCGCGAGTTCGGCTTCATCAAACCTTTAGTCGCAGTCTTGGGTAGCGTCATGTTCGGCTTCACAGGCGTCAGTTTGACAGACACCCACGGCCGCGCTTTCTTGCGACTGATCAACCCCAAAAGCTTTGACACGGTGTTGCTAACCGAAGGTACTTTCAAACCAGCAACTGCCAAAGTTGTCGATACTAGCTGCATTATTGACGGCAGAATTGAAAACTTGCTAGAAACAGGTTTCCTCGAAGGTCAAATTATCGTGCCGCAATTCGTACTCCAAGAACTGCAACTGGTAGCTGATTCCGCCAACGATCAAAAGCGAGTGCGCGGACGCCGCGGCTTAGATGTACTCAACCGCATCAAAGAAACATATCCAGAACGGATTCAAATTCACTCGGCTGACTACGAAGATATTGCCACAGTCGATGCGAAATTAGTCCGCTTCGCTTTGGATATCGACGGTATTTTGCTCACCAACGATTACAACTTATCGAAAGTAGCAACCGTCCAAAAACTGCCGGTTTTGAATATCAACGATTTGACTCATGCGGTGCGCCCGACTTATTTGCCGGGAGATACGATCGAACTAAAAATCCGCAAAGAAGGCAAAGAACCCTCTCAGGGAATCGGTTACTTGGATGACGGCACAATGGTTGTCGTGGAAGCAGGAAGCAGCTATGTCGGCGGCGAAGCCCGAGTCGTAGTCACCAGCGCCCTGCAAACAAGCGCCGGCCGCATGATTTTCGCCCGCCCTCAAGAGTCCGTTATTGTTTGAAACAGAGTAACAATGGCCAGGGCAATCAGAATCAAATATTGCGATCGTTGTTCCCAATCTGCCCCGACTCTCTACCCCGCCCGGTATGACGAGTCGGGGCAGTGGTTTTTTTGTGTCTTAAATATTGGGTGTGATCGCCATTTAAAAAATATCGCCTTTCAGGTGGTAGGTGAGGTATAGAAAAAGGCTCTTCAATCCTTAAATTGAGAGAATCAGGTGCAGCTCATGAGGCTCGTCGCTATAATTGTTCCGAGGCTGGGGAAGAATAGATGTTAAATAGTGATGAGTGGGTCAGCTCAAACAGCCGCATTTCTGATGATATATGCCAATTTAGGTAGCTCAAAAGCTTGTGTAATTCGAGCGAGAATATAGTGGTAAAAATTCACTCCTTTTTTGCGACAAGTATCAACTAAATACAAAAACACTTCCCACGCACAGGTTCCTTCTGCAGTCAGGGTAAACGCATCTAAATTAATTTGACAAAAACGTGAATTTGTGCATTACTAAATACAGCACTTCCGGGTGTTATGAGGTACAATAAGAATAGATTAAAAAAAATACACCAATGAAAGCATATTCAGTAG
>NZ_JAUBQB010000123.1:0-11179 GCF_036701035.1 Microcoleus sp. Pol7_B2
GACGTGGAGGGATTGGGGGTACCTGGAGTCATCGCACTTGCCCCAAGCAAGGATGACAGTGGTTTACTCACTGCTAGCGAAATTTTCAATTTGAGATTGAATGCCGAACTTGTTGTTTTGAGTGCTTGCAATACGGGTCGCGGTCGTATTACAGGTGATGGCATCATTGGTTTATCACGTTCGTTTATTGCAGCAGGCGTTCCGAGTGTTGTAGTTTCTCTGTGGTCAGTATCTGATGAATCAACAGCCGACTTGATGGCGGAATTTTATCGGCAGATGCAACTAACGCCTGATATTGCCCAAGCCCTGCGGAAAGCCATGCTGGTGACATTGGTCAAACATCCTAATCCTGTAGATTGGGCCGCTTTTACCCTCATTGGCGAAGCAGAGAAACGTTAACCCGGAAAAGCTGATTTCGTGTCGTCAAGAGACCTAATACCTGCTCTTCCTTATTTATTGTGCCGAATTATCATTTTTCTGGTGTCTTACACCCCACGTCCGGCCTTTTGATATCAATTCCGGTTATATCGGAAGGATTAAACCACAGAGGACGCAGAGGATACAGAGGAAGGGAAGAGAGATGAATATTTCCAATGAAGGGCGGATTGGATATGACTGTCACATTCAGGTATTTTTGACCAAGCCATGAGGTTTGCATCAATTTTGAGGAAATAAAAAGTCAACTGTCGTTACTTGTTGAGAATTGGTTGAAGAAGGGGCAGTTCTTCCTATGAAGGTCTGAAACTTTTGCACAGCAGGAAGTTCAGACTCGTGCAAGACGAAAATTATCACGGTGTGATACTCAAAGGGCGGAAGGTGGGTTGTAATTTTTCCACCGCTGCATAGGTTTCAATGTTGTGACTTCGATCACTGGTTACACGGACTTGGTTCACCGAATATTTTCAGTATTATCACGGAAAAAAACCAGCACCATCACTGGCTCTTAAGAGAAACCACGAGATGATTAAGGTGTCGAGTTCAAAACAATCCCATGTCTCCAGTTAATCTTCTCCCCGGCGCTATCAACGAATTAATTGCCACTGTCACCGATACTCACCGCGTTACCAAAGCTGACCGCTACGGCATGATGGCCGCCATCCTCGATGAGTCGATCAGTGAAGAAGAACGTGGCTCACTAGATCGTCTTATTCGCTCCCTGGTCAAAGGTCGGATTCAAGTCAGTGATGAACTCTCCATCGTCTCGTAAGCAGAAAGCTCGTTGAGAACTCGACACTCTACAACAGCTTTCGATTGAGAAAGTTTAGACCAGTCACTGATATTGCGATCGCCCTCTACAAGCATAGCTTTTTGTATAATGCACTTTTGACATACACAATTAGCGTTCGCAACTTCATAAACATTATGACGGATACCATCCAGCATCTCATTGAGCCACACATTCAAGATTTGGGTGGGTTCCAAGCCCGTCGCTTGCTTCCCTCAGACGTTCTAGCACTGGTAGGCCCGTTCATCTTTTTTGACCATCTGGGTCCTGCGGTGTTTCCACCCGGCCGGGGCGTGGATGTCAGACCGCATCCGCACATCAATTTAGCAACCGTCACCTACCTGTTTGAAGGTGTTTTGCTGCATCGCGATAGTGTGGGCAGCGTTCAAGAAATCCGTCCCGGTGCGGTGAATTGGATGACAGCAGGGCGAGGCATTGTCCACTCCGAACGCACGCCTGACGACGAGCGCAGCAAAGAAGCCATCCTGCATGGCATCCAAACCTGGATAGCCCTTCCCGATGAATATGAAGAAACCGACCCTTGGTTTCGGCATCATCCGGCTTCTGAGCTGCCTGTTTGGGAGGATGCAGGAGTTTCGTTCACTCTAATTGCCGGTGAAGCCTATGGTCGTACTTCCCCAGTTCAAATATTTTCACCCATGATTTATCTGGACGTGCAACTGACTGCTGGAAGAGAATTTACCTTACCGGGCCATTACAGCGAACAGGCGGTTTACAGCGTAACAGAGGGGCTTGCGATCGATGGAGTGCCTCTGGAACAACATCGGTTGGCAGTTCTAAATTCAGGCACAGAAGTAAACATTTCTGCTTCAGGCAAGGCTCGTTGTATTGTGATTGGCGGTGAACCTGTTGGTGAGCGGCATAAGTGGTGGAATTTTGTTTCGAGTCGCCACTCGCGCATTGAGGAAGCTAAACTCGATTGGAGAGAGGGACGGTTTGCTCAGGTTCCTCAAGAGACAGAGTTTATTCCGCTGCCAGAAGAGCCACCTTCTCAAGCAGAGCAACCGTTGTAAATAACCGCAGCGATTTAAATTAAAAAACTGTTTGTTGGTTCAGAATCTGTGTTTTTTACTCTAATCTTCACGCATATTATTCCCAAATTTGGCGTTGCTGATTCACGGCATGAATCTACTTTTCTCGGAACTTAAAACACTCACCCTACTTGGCTTATAGCCATTCCGAAATCTAGAATTCATAGCTGTATTTAGCAACGCCGAAAAAATATATAGAAGATCCACACCATTCGGCTAACTAAGAAAGAAAGAACACGGGGACTTCAGTCCCCCGTGTCGCTTGCCTCTGGAGACTAAAGTCTCGCTTGTTTCCCGCATCCCGTATTATTTTTATGATTTATTAATTGGCTCTATAATTTCACGATGGTAATTATACAGCATATTCCACATTTATGAAGTACACCCGCCTATAGTTAGCTCGCCGTAGGGACACGGCACTGCCGTGTCCCTACACTTCACAAACCTGGAATACGCTGTATCAAGTCTGAGCGAGCAAGCGCCATACCGCAGCGTATGGGGGGTTGACGAATATTTGCATTAGGAATCCGACCTCCCGGTGAACCCGTCCCTAAAGGATTGGGATGCTTTCGTAACTATCGGCCTATATTCCGCTTCATTCGATCGAGTTCTTCGTCTGCTTCCCAGCGTTGAAACTTTTCTTCTAAAGGATCGGCCGCATTAAAACTGTTATAATTTGAACTCTGATTCCAACCCTTTGTATCCCAATTCTGCTCTGTTTTAGTGGTAGTTCGAGTTGCAGCTTCTGCCGCTTTTGCTCGGACTTCTTTTCGCCGTACTTGAATCTGGCGGTACAGTTCTTTGGCTTTTTCAATCCGTTCTTTGCAGCCTTGCATTTGACCCCAGCGCTGATTTCCCTGACGCAGCAAAGCTGCTTGCCGCTCTTGGGCGGCTTGAGCTAAATCAAGCCTTTGAGCAGCTTTAGCTTTGTTGATGCGATCGTTCCAGCGCTGAATTTCTTGAGCGGCGGAGAGAATTTCGGCTTGCAGTTTTTTCTCTTGTTTTTGGATATCGAGAATCAGCCGCAGAGTGTCTTCTTCTTGTTCCTTGAGTTGTTCTTCTATTGCCTGCAATTCCAGATGGGGGTTGCTACGCAAAAATTCTTCTAATCTGGTTTCTAGAAAGCGGCTGAAATCATCAAATAAGCCCATTTTTTATAATTCCTCAGTCATAAGTCATTGATCATTAGTTATTAGTCATTGGTTCTTAGTCACTGGAGCTCGATTATTGATTCTGAGTTGTTAGTTATAGCAGAAGAAAGTTCGGCAACGAATTGGGTAACCGATTTAACGGATAGAAGCAAGAAGTAATAAGAGCAATGGTTTCAGCCATTAAGAACGTCTTGGCGGTTCCTATATTATAACTGTTTTCACTGCTCGTGATATACAGCCCGAGCGCTGCCCATTACTGATTACCGATGACCTAACTCATAACTAATGACTGATGACTAATGACTGATAACTGATTAGAACTTTTGGCCCACAAAAACCGATCGCACATCTCCTCCCTTGCGGATAACGGCTTCTTGATTTTTGATTTCTGCCAGCGTCCAACCGCTAGCGCCGATGCTTTCGCCGACATAAATTCTGCGGGCTACGCCATCTACTTCAAACAAAGCAGCCGATCGATCGCCCAACTCCAAAATTCCTACCAACGTGTGCGCGGAAGTCGGGGCGCTGCTGACGGCCGGTGCGGATTGCTCGGGCGCGGGCGCGGGCGCGGATTGCTGGGCTGCTGCTGGGGGCGCTGGTGCCGGTTCGGTTTCGCGAGCCAAAATCTTTGGCTGGGGAGACTCCGAGGGGGAAGGGGAAGCGGCGAGGGGATCTCGAGTGCCTGCAGCGGCGATCGCACGACCCGAGGCTGGAGCAGCAGGCGAGGGGGAAACGGCAGCGGTTTGAGGAGCAGCCGGAGCCGCCGGAGCAGCAGCTACCGGAGCCGCCGGAGCCACAGTCACCTGAGCGGGGGGAGGGATTACTACGACTTGAGGTGCTGGTGCTCCCGGCTGCGAGGCAGCTTGTTCGAGGGCATTAGCAATGCGGTTGACTGCTGTAGAAAGACCTGCGGTTGCCGGCGGCGCGCCGGAAATTGGAATGCTCGGCAGTGTCCCTGGGGTGGGGGCTCCGGGAACTCCTGCAAGTTGGGGGTTAGCTTGGGGTGCTTTTTTTTGTTCGATCGCTTCTAGGGAGCGCTGCACATATTCGACAAACGGGGTATCTGGTGCTGTTTTGCCACTTGCTGCAGGTGTCTGTGGTGCGGGGGCGGCGGGCAAGCGCACCAGTCCCGACCTGCTTGCGAGCCACAAGCCCATGACTAGCAGCAGCGACCCACAGGCTGCTCCCAGCAGGATTCTGTCGAACGATTGTTTAGACTGCTGTTTTTTGGCTGTTTCTAGGGCGACTTGGCGGGCGATCGCTTCTACGTCTTTTTCGCCCCCCTGCGGCTGGGGGGGTGCCAACTGCGACAAAACTATTTGAGGTACAGAGATAGATTTGAGCGCCACGAATTCAGGCTGCACTGGTTCCGATGGCAGTCCGTCGTTGCCGTCGAATGCTCGATCGACTCCTTCAAACAGTTCGTCCATCAACCGATCGGCGTAGGACTCTACTGCCACTGCTTCGGCTGGCACTGTTTCGACGGTCGCAACCACGGAGATCGGATCGGACGCTGATTCCAAAGACATCTGTTTGGCGATTACTTTTTGAGGCATAGTTTTCTCTGATTCGCGCTGCTCGACAACCCTGAGACTGTTAACTTTTGACTTCTACAGGATACTTGTGATGTTGACCAATTCTTGGCTCGGAACAGGTCAATTGTATCTCACTCATCACCATATTTTTAGTCCTCGGCCAACTTACTTTGCCCGATCGACTTTTGTTTTACCTGTTTTGGGCCTTTTCGCCCCTGTTTTCTGCTGCCAGTCTTATTTGGTTACGCTGACTTTTACTGCATATTCTACTGCCTGTGTCAACCCCACCCTCCGGGTCTTCACAGTTTTTGACATACAGCTTTACTTGAGGCTCGCAAAAAAAGCGGGTTTTTTGGCGCTGTTTGCGATCGCCTTACAGCTTTAACAAGGATTTCAGACTTTTACTCGTCTTAAGTTTGTTGGTGAGTATTGCTTGACCGTAGTAACAAGCAACCGATTTTATAACTTTAAGAGTACTATAGCTTCATCACACTTAGGTAATAAATTGTCAAAGCTTGCCAAATTGTCGGCTAAATAAGCATTATTCCTAATATTTTTTTTTACAAAACTATTTGTAATACAAAAATAAAAAAATATTGAAATTTGTCAATATATATTCGTTTCAGGATGAATTTTTTAAGCCATAATTCCTCTAGCTCCTGTCATGGTGAGCAGGAGCTAAAGACAACACTCGAACAACCCAAATTAACCCACCCGTTCCGCCAATTCCAACCAGCGCTCAGTCGCCCGATCGATCTCCTGCGTCAACTGAGCCAAACGATCCGATAACTTCTTCACCTCGGCAAACCCGGTGGGAGCATTGTTGTACAAAATCTTCTCAATCTCTTCTTTTTCAGCTTCCATCTGCGGAATTTTATTTTCTAATTGTTCGTATTCCCGCTTTTCATTGAAGGAAACTTTGGTAGATTTTTGAGTGGAAGTGGGGGATTTTGAAGTGTTAGATTCAGCCGGGCGTGTAAGTTTTTCTTTTTCTTTTTGCCCTTGGATTTCCTTGGCTTCTTCGGCTTTCTTGTAGTCTAAATACACGGAATAATTGCCGGGATACAAACGCAAATTGCCGCCCGGTTCCAAGGCGAAAACCATGTCGATCGTGCGATCGAGAAAATAGCGATCGTGGGACACCACAATCACGCAGCCGTTAAAATCTTCCAGATAATCCTCTAAAACCGCCAAAGTCTGCACGTCCAGGTCGTTTGTCGGTTCGTCCAAAATCAGCACGTTCGGCGCACTCATCAGCACTTTCAACAGAAATAACCGGCGCTTTTCCCCGCCCGAAAGTTTGTTAATCGGCGCATACTGTTGGTTCGGCGGAAACAGAAACTTTTCCAACATTTGAGAAGCGGTAATGATTTCCCCATCCGCCGTTTGCACCAATTCCGCCACGCTTTTCAAGTATTCAATAACTCGCTGGTCTTCGTTGGGCGTCAAATCCTCTGAATGCTGGTCAAAATAACCGATATGAATGGTTGTGCCAATTTCGACTGTACCCGAATCCGGCTGAATGCGTCCGGTGATGATATCCATCAGCGTCGATTTTCCCGCACCGTTGCTACCAATAATTCCAATCCGGTCTTCGGGTGTGAAATTGTAGGTAAAATCTTTAATTAAAGTGCGATCGCCATAGGCTTTACAGATATTCAATAACTCAATCACCTTCTTACCAATCCGGCGGCCCGCTGTCGCAATCTCGACTTTGCCGTTGGCTGTTTTGAACTCCTGGGCTCGCATATCTTTAATGCGATCGATCCGAGCTTTTTGCTTGGTACTCCGCGCTTTCGGCCCGCGTTTGAGCCATTCTAATTCGCGCCGCAATACACCCGCGTGTTTGCGAACAGTGCTGGCGGCGGATTCTTCAGCTAAGGCTTTTTTCTCCAAATAATAAGCGTAATTGCCAGCATAATTGTAAAGGTCGCCGCGATCGATCTCCAGGATGCGATTGGTAACGCGATCGAGAAAATAGCGATCGTGCGTAATCAGCAGCAAAGCACCGCGATAGCCGTTCAAATAGTTCTGCAACCACTCCACAGACAGCGCATCCAAGTGGTTTGTCGGTTCATCCATCAGCAACACTTCGGGTTCCGACAATAGCGCGGTTGCTAAGGCAATTCGCTTGCGGTAGCCGCCGGACAAATCGCCAATTTTCGCATCAAAATCCTGAATCCCCAACTTGGTCAAAATCAATTTCGCCTTGGTTTCCAAATCCCACGCATCCACCTCATCAATGCGTTCAGACACTGCAGACAGACGCGCCATCAACTTGTCGGTATCGCCTTTGCCGTGGGACAATTGAGCGGAAATTTCCTCGTATTCGCGCACTAAAGCCATTTGTTCGCCACTGTCGGCAAATACTTGCTCTAAGACAGTGTGATTTTCGTCTAAATCCGGCTGTTGGGGGAGATAGACAATTTTAGAGCCTGGATTGACCCAGCGATCGCCAGAGTCGATCGACTCCAAACCGGCAATCATTTTCAGCAGCGTTGATTTCCCCGAACCGTTAGTGCCGATGAGTCCGACTTTATCCCCTTCATCGAGGCTGAAACTGGCATCTGTCAAGAGTTCCTTGATGCCGAAGTCTTTTTTGATCGATCGTAGAGTAAAAATAGTCATCTGTATAGAAAGTCATTTACCTAGCTTAGTTTAACGCTGGTCTTCGCACTCCGCTGCAAATCGCTGGAAAAAGCTGCTGGGATTGATAAATTATATAAACTTCATCGATAGTTTGTTCAGTTTTTAAGTTAACAATAGTCCGGACTGTTTTTATATGGCCCAATGGCTTATGCTCGCTTGACTTTGAGCCACTATGAGTCATTAAATCAATGTCAGCTCCACCCCTGACGCGGCATTGAATTCGACTTTTTATGATCCTTGCCCCGCGTAAGCTTGTAGTATCTTTCCAAAAACTGTCCGGAATATTGAGTTAAGGTATGACTTATAAATCCAAGTTAATGATTGCTTTTTTGATCAGAGTCCTCGCTCGACCTGTCTTGTTTGCTCGAAATTACAAATTTCACTATCAACTCCACTTCTTAGTAAAAAGGAGTCAAGTAAATGACAGCCGGATTGCCCCAACAACGCATTTGTGGCACGATGAGTGTCCACTATCGACTTTTAACCACTGATCTAACCTATGCTAGAAACCGACGGGAAATTGAGAATCGCTCGCTGCAATACGCACGACGCGGAATTGAAGCAGCTAGAACTGGCATCACAGTGATTCCTGTGGTTGTTCACGTTGTTCATAACCCCAGCATTCCTGAACAAAACATTTCAGAAGCACAAATTCGCAGTCAGATTGATGTTTTAAATCGCGACTTTCGCAAGCAAAACCCAGATATTGTCTCACTCCCGGCTGCTTTTCAGTCATTGGCAGCAGATACCCGAATTGAGTTTGTCCTAGCAACCACCGATCCCAATGGCAACCCCACTAATGGCATTACTCGAACAACCACTACTGCCACAGGATTTATTGATGACGATCGCGTCAAATCCGTGGCGACAGGTGGTGCGAATCCGTGGGCGAGCGATCGCTACTTAAACATTTGGGTGTGTTCCCTGAATGGCGGATTGCTGGGCTATGCTCAGTTCCCTGGTGGTCCTAGTGCCACTGATGGTGTAGTAATCACCCATACTGCCTTTGGTACTATCGGCACGGCAGCCCCGCCCTTTAACTTAGGCAGAACTACAACCCATGAAATTGGACACTGGCTGAATTTGCGCCACATTTGGGGAGACGATGGCAATGGGTGTAACGGTAGTGATTTTGTCAATGATACACCCAATCAAGCAGGACCAAACACTGGTCTCCCCAGTTTTCCCCATGTAACCTGTAGTAACGGTCCCAACGGTGATTTGTTCATGAACTATATGGACTACACCGATGATGCGGGTATGTTCATGTTTACCACAGGGCAAGTTGTGCGAATGCAAGCCGTGCTAGATAACGAACGAGCTAGTCTTGGTACTACACGCAGCGACGATAATTTCTACCAACTCCACAGCGGTGGTGCGATTTGGAAGTATACAGGAACTCCATGTTCGGGAGATAACTGTCCAGGTTGGCAGAAGCTAGACAACAATCCAGCTACCGTTGCAATTGCCGCCAGCGATGGTAATCTCTACCAACTCCACAGCGGTGGTGCGATTTGGAAGTATACAGGAACTCCATGTTCGGGAGATAACTGTCCAGGTTGGCAGAAGCTAGACAACAATCCAGCTACCGTTGCAATTGCAGCAAGTGGCAATAATCTCTACCAACTCCACAGCGGTGGTGCGATTTGGAAGTACACAGGAACTCCATGTTCGGGAGATAACTGTCCAGGTTGGCAGAAGCTAGACAACAATCCAGCTACCGCCAAAATAAGCAGTAGCATAGGTATATCAGAGTAGAGCTTCCAGAGATTGTGTTAGCTAAGCCGGATGTTTGCCAGTCTGGCTTAGTTTGATGATTCTGATGGAAGTCACTGACACAAGAAAGATAGCTTCAGGTATTGCATCGAAACAAAAATATGGCAACTTTTGTTAAATTACTGGATAAGCCTCTTCAAAAACTCATTGATAGCAATAGCCATGTTTAGCAAAATCATGGATATCTGGAGATTCATAGCAAAATTGACTCGTTTAATGAATAAACGACTGTTGCGATCTCTATCATCTTTAATTGGCTTATATATTTTGAGCATCATACTTTCATTACCCCACGCTATCTCTGCTTCTTCACAAGTTGAACATAATGCCAGCATTACTCCACTCACTATTGTTCAGGTAGCCGCCATGACCTTACCAAGCCAAATTTTTAGACGATGGACACATTCTCGCGAAGAAGATCGGGCAGACATCCTTGTGTATCGTCCCAAGGACTACCCGTTTCCACCCGCGCGCGGTCGGGAAGGACTCGAATTCCGCGAGAACGGAGAATTTATTCGCTACCAGATTGGTGCCACGGATAGAAGCTTAGGAGTTCCTGGTCGATGGAGTATTCAGAACACAAATATGGTAGAAGTTCAATTTCCAAATCAATCCGTTTCATCGTATACATTGACAATCCTGGAATGCGATGAGCAGATTCTCAAGGTCAGACAAACAGCAGGGGGTAAGTAGGTAGGCGGGATTAAACCGAATAATGTAACAGTATGTAAATAGGCTTAAGTCAGGCAGTAGAGAGCATTTGGACACTTTACATCGTTTACATAGTTGCGTTTTAAAGCGCCGACTTACTTACAAGTCAGTGAGTACCCTGATAGAATTATGAGAATGAAATGCGATTCGGAACGCATGAGATAGTGGATATAGGCGTTTAGAAAATGCTATATCTGAGCCTTTCGTCTAACAAACGGATGCACCGGACGGATTGACAGCCTTTGGCTTAGTTGCACGTAGGTGGGAAGATAAGGAAAAAAGCTATGAAAAAGCTCAGAGATGAAATTAACGCGGTTCCTAACGTGGATATTTTAATTGAGTCAATAAGGGGCTTTGAGAAAGATATTGCTAAATAGAGTGAAGATAAAAAAGCAGCAGTAATTCAAAAAATCAACGATTGCGCCAGCCTCTTCGCAACTCAAAAAGCTGATGTCTATCGTAAGCTGCGCCGTCTTCACCTACCGTCAAATATTAATGGTTATGAATCTTCACTGTACACACTAACGGTTTCTTGAACAATAAGGGTAATTTGGGCAGTTGACGAAGCTCCAGTTTTTTGGCAAGTTATTTTTACTCTTTTCCGAGTAGTCAAACACGATGATCTCGATTGAGCTGATCAGGGTGTAGCAGAGTCTTTATATCAAGATATGCTTCATCACAATCTAGAAGATGCCCAAATTTCCTAAGCTTATTTATGGCACAGACTATTACGCTCTGCGATGAATAGGGCATTATTTACGAAGCGATAAAGATTTTGCCAAAAGATTGAGGAGGCTGAATTAAAACCGCGATCGCCCTACCAATTGACCAAACCAACAAATTCTGCCAACAGTGGCAAATCCTCGAACTATCCCTCTTTGGTTCGATCCTTCGTGACGACTTTCATGCAGACAGCGACATCGATATCCTAGTTGCTTTTGCCCCCACAGCCAACTGGGGTCTACTCGATCGCGCCCAAATCCAGGAAGAACTCGAAGCACTGCTATAGTCATTTCAAATAAATGTGAGACAGAGGTAAGATCATGATAAAATCGATAAAAATAGTTAATTAGAAAAAAA
>NZ_JAUBQB010000124.1:0-10749 GCF_036701035.1 Microcoleus sp. Pol7_B2
CACGCTAACTTACTCTCCATTTTTGGAAACAATACCTAATTTACCAGGGTTTGAGCCTTAACTGAACCGTATTGGGGCGTAAAGTCGTATCAACCTGCCCACAAATAATTGGCGCAATTTTCATTTTTTTGCCTCACAGTCAACAGTCAATAGTCAACAGTCAACAGTCACAGAGCGATATAACTCAAAAAAAAAAGAGGGAATTTTCCCTCTTTAAATCACACTAACTGTGATGTTATTCTTCCGTCGCAGGAGGGATTTCTTCCTCTACATCTAATACTGCTTCGGGTGCTGCTTCGGGTGCTGCTTCAGGTGCTGCTTCCAGTGCTACTTCCGGCAGATCCTCTTCCATTGCTGAGGGTACATCTTCGAGTATTTCGTCGGAGAGGTCATCACCATCGATGGAGTCTACAGGAATGTCTATGCCTGCTTTAGCTTGCTTTTGAGCCAGCATTTTCTCGCGGAACTTAGCTGCCATTTCCTCAGCTTTTTCGTATACCAATTCGCGATTTTTGACCATCGCGCCCGGTTCCGGTTCCAACTGCTTGGTGGAGAGAGAAATCCGGCCCCTCTCGGCATCCAAGTCAATGATCATCACTTTCACTTCGTCGTTGACATTGAAAACGCTATGAGGCGTATCGATGTGATCGTGTGAAATTTCCGAGATGTGCAACAAGCCGCTGACGCCGCCGATGTCGATAAAGGCACCGTAAGGCTTGATACCGCGTACTGTACCGATGACGACTTCCCCGACTTCGAGGCGGTTCATCTTGCGCTCAACTAAGGCGCGACGATGACTCAACACTAGGCGGTTGCGGTCTTCGTCTACCTCTAAGAATTTTAATGGTAATTCTTCGGCGACTAATTCTTCCTTCGGTTTGCGGGTACTGATGTGAGAACCGGGAATAAAGCCTCGCAAGCCTTCTATTCTCACGAGTGCGCCGCCGCGGTTGGTGGCAAATACTTGCGATCGTACTGTGGCATCTTCTGCTTGCAGTTGTCGCACTCTTTCCCACGCCCGCATATACTCGATGCGCCGAATGGACAGGGTTAATTGTCCGTCTTCATTTTCATCGGTTAGAATGAAAAATTCTCTGGTTTCGTTTGATTGCAATACCTCTTCTGGGCTTTCGACTCGATTGATCGACATTTCCTGAATGGGAATGTACGCTGCTGTTTTAGCACCGATATCAATCAGAGCGCCCCTCGGTTCTATACTAAAAACTGTACCCGCTACTACATCGCCCGGGCTAAAGTGATAGTCATATTTATCAAGTAGGGCTGCAAAATCTTCGTGAGTAAAGCCGATGTCTTTGACTGTGGTTTTGAGATTGACCATGCGAATAGTTTCCTAGGATTTCTCTCCTTCATGTTTTTCGTTTGTGCCGGCAGATATTCGAGATTTTGGTGAAAAAGCGATTAACTTTTTTCAAAATCTTTTACTAAAGTCAGTTTTTGCTAACTTTTGCCAGGTGCAACTGCACACCAGCGCTTGCCATTACTGTTACTCCATACTCTGTGTTAAAACGTTTAATCTTAACATTCCGAGTCAAGTAGACTATTATAACTTACACGCATACTGGTTTAAAATTAATTTAAGCGAGCTTAGCTGGGAGTAGCGCAGGATGCTGGGCTTTCTCGATCGACTGCTTCGGCATCCGGCAAATCTGCGTCAAAATTTGTCCCCGTTTCTGTAACTTCAGCTTCGTTGAGGGGATTCTGAAGGTGATTTAGAGTATCTACAAAATCTCGGATGCCTCGAAATTGCCGATATACGGAGGCAAAACGGACATAAGCGACTTCGCTGAGCGGGCGCAGGTGCAACAGCACCAGTTCCCCTATTTCTGAACTGGCGATTTCTCGGAGCGATCGACCTTGGAGTTGCGCCTCAATTTCTTCTGCCAGAGTTTCTAGATGCCCGGAAGACAAACCTGTTTTTTCGCAGGCCCGAATCAATCCCCTAACTAATTTTGACCTATCAAAAGATTCGCGCTTGCCGTCCCGCTTGATCACCGTAATCGGCACAAATTCTATGCGTTCGTAAGTTGTGAAGCGGTGCTGGCAGCTCAAACACTCACGCCGCCGACGGATGCTTTGACCTGATTCGGCTGAACGCGATTCTAGAACGCGACTATTTGTGTGTTGGCAGGAGGAACAGCGCATGATTGCTGAGTTTAACAGACATTGCCAGCAAATTGCCATTCATCTAACCGCCTGGGGTCTGATGAATGGCTGGACTAGAAAAATAACTTAGCAAACAGCGGTAAAATAGTCCCGCACCAAATTCGTTAGCGCAGCCCTCGAAGAGGATCACTTATGATGCGGGCTAACCGCAGTCCGGTTCAGGATATTTTGGACTTGCTGGAGGCGTATAGCTAATTATTTGCCAATCCGGGGAGGTTCCCGAAAGGCGATCGCAAAAAATAGTACGCCTATGGCTAAAGCCAGAATCAAAATGTAAGCAACACTTTCCATGTTAAATTTTCCCTATCTTCCCTTGCCGTATTATTTTATCTTAATTGTTGGTTTTATTATTAACTAAAAAAACCCGGTTTCTTGAAGAAACCGGGTTTTTGTGTAGCGGGGAAGTTTCCCCTCTACCCAGAGGCTGGCGAAATTTAGAGAGGTTCTTGTCTTCTGGTGGTCACGTCGCCCAGTTTTTGGAACAGGCCCCACTCGACTTGTTCTTCCAGGTCAGCCTCAACTCCAGCAAACACGTCGCGGAAGATTGTCCGAGAACCGTGCCAGATATGGCCGAAGAAGAATAGCAAAGCAAAGCAAACGTGTCCGAAAGTGAACCAACCGCGAGTCGAAGTGCGGAACACCCCGTCAGAGTTCAAGGTTTCGCGATCGAATTCAAATACTTCACCTTTTTGAGCAGCGCGAGCAAACTGCTTAACATCTAGAGGATTATTAAAGGTTTGACCGTTAAGTTCGCCGCCGTAGAAGCTGACGGTAACTCCGCTTTGTTCAAAGCTGTATTTTGATTCAGCACGGCGGAAGGGGATGTCAGCACGAACGACCCCATCTTTGTCCGTCAAAATTACTGGGAAAGTTTCAAAGAAGTTGGGGAGACGGCGAACCGACAATACCCGACCTTCGCTGTCAGTAAATACTGGATGGCCCAGCCAAGATTTAGCAATACCGTCGCCATTGACCATCGCGCCGGCCCGGAACAAACCGCCTTTAGCAGGAGAGTTGCCCACGTAGTCGTAGAAAGCCAGTTTTTCGGGAATTTGTTCGTAAGCTTCTTGGAAGCTTTGGCCACCGGCCAAGCTAGCTTGAGCTCTGCGATCGATTTCTTGTTGGAAATAGCCACTGTCCCACTGATAGCGAGTCGGGCCAAAAAGTTCGATCGGAGTTGCAGCAGAACCGTACCACATCGTACCCGCAACCACAAAGGCTGCAAAGAACACGGCAGCGATACTGCTAGAAAGTACAGTTTCGATATTCCCCATCCGCAGGGCTTTGTAAAGACGTTCCGGCGGCCGCACTGTCAAGTGGAACAAACCGGCAATTACGCCGACTACGCCCGCTGCAATGTGGTGAGCCACGATGCCGCCCGGATTGAACGGATCGAAGCCTTCAGGGCCCCAAGAAGGCGCCACTGGCTGGACGTGACCGGTCAAGCCGTAAGGGTCGGACACCCACATTCCCGGGCCAAAAAGTCCCGAAAGGTGAAATGCGCCGAAGCCGAAGCAGAGCAAGCCGGAGAGGAACAGGTGAATGCCAAACATTTTTGGCAAGTCGAGGGCTGGTTCACCGGTGCGAGGGTCTCTGAAAAGTTCTAAGTCCCAGAATACCCAGTGCCAAACTGCTGCTAAGAACAGCAGGCCCGAGAGGACGATGTGAGCGACGGCGACGCCTTCAAAGGACCAGAAGCCCGGATCGACGTTACCTTCGCCAGTGATGCTCCAACCGCCCCAAGAACCCGTAACTCCCAAGCGAGTCATGAAGGGCAACACGAACATCCCTTGACGCCACATCGGGTTCAGAACTGGGTCTGTGGGGTCAAAAACTGCTAGTTCATAAAGGGCCATTGAGCCGGCCCAACCTGCCACGAGGGCTGTGTGCATTAAGTGTACAGAAATCAATCGGCCTGGGTCATTTAAGACGACTGTGTGTACGCGATACCAGGGTAGTCCCATTGACTGCGGTTCTCCAAGGTGTAAGTGATGATGTCTATTTTTACGGAAAAATCAGATTCTGAATCCCCAGCAGTTACCTGCTGGGTTTAAACTCTGCCTTTTGCCGACTGCCATCTACCTTCAAAGGTGGAGGCATAAAAATGAAAGTTATTTAAAGAAGTGTATCGAGTGTTAGAACCGATTGCAATATGTTGAGCATTACATTAGTTGCGGGTTGCCCATTTCGCAGCGGGCGGCGATCGTCCCGAGGCGTTCGAGGACTTGCTCGGCATCGATCAGTCTGGTGAGGGTAACGTTGCCGATATTTTTGGCAGGATCGGCGGGATCGGGACGGACTGCTGGTTGGACTTCTACCATAAGTACGGCGTCTTCTACCCGGTAGAGCCACATTTTTTCGTTGCGATCGGAAAGACAGAGGTTGAGCTGTTGGATGTCCGGCGGCCGCCTCCAGGCGGCGTGACTCCACTCGCCACCTACGCCCCAAACGCGCCCAACTTTCCAGCCGTCGGATAAGAAGAAGTATTTCACTTGTGTACGCTTGTTGAGATTTTTTTGTCTAACATAGCGCAAAACTGCAACAGTACGGAATTATTGAACCGCGAAGGACGCGAAGGATGCGAAGGAATAGTAGAGAAGATGTAGGTGATCTGCAAGCTGTTGGGGGTAAATCTACAGAATTGTCAGATAAGTTTCGGTCTGGCTAATCGGCAAAACCTCCAATTTTAGGTTTTTCAATTCGAGTGCAGTTCCCAGCATTTCGAGGAGGAATACTCGTCACAGCGGCTCTCTTGGGTTAGAAAGTTCTAACCATTCAAATGTGTATTGTAGCCCTAACAAGGTTGTGGTAATTTTGCTCTTTTGGTCGCTGACTATCGATCGCATGATCGATCGTAATTGTAATCGCTATTAATCTGCATGAATTTGAGCCTAATCAACCAGCCAAATTCAGATTGAACCCGACCTCCATCCAGGTTCATCTGCGTTCCTCTGCGGTTAAAAATCCCCCATGAATATTTTTGCCAAAAACCCAATCCCAAAACGATCGACATTACTGCTAAAATAAAGTACGAGTCCTTGCCGCTCAAACGCAGACCATGACCGCACAAACTCCAGTACAATTCCAAGACAGTTTCGACATCATCGTAGTAGGTGGCGGACACTCCGGCTGCGAAGCCGCCCTCGCCACTTCTCGCCTCGGCTGTCGCACCCTTCTCCTCACCCTCAACCTCGACAAAATTGCGTGGCAACCTTGCAATCCGGCTGTCGGCGGCCCGGCTAAAACCCAACTTACTAACGAAGTTGATGCGTTAGGCGGGGAAATTGGCAAAATGGCCGATCGCACCTATTTACAAAAGCGCGTCCTCAACGCTTCGAGAGGCCCCGCAGTGTGGGCCCTGCGAGCACAAACTGACAAGCGGGAATACGCCGCTGTAATGAATAATATTGTCGAAAATCAAGAAAATTTAACCATCCGGGAAGCGATGGTAACAGACTTAGTTTTGGGCAAAAACGAAGAAGTTATCGGAGTAGAAACATACTTCGGCGTCGCTTTTGAAGGCAAAGCAGTAATTCTGACTACAGGCACTTTTTTAGGTGGCACGATTTGGGTGGGCAATAAGTCGATGCCCGCCGGACGTGCGGGAGAATTTGCCGCCGTTGGCTTGACGGAAACTCTCAATCGTTTGGGCTTTGAAACTGGTCGGTTAAAAACAGGAACTCCGGCAAGAGTTGACAAGCGTACTCTGGATTATACCAACCTAGAACCGCAGCCGGGAGATGCAGAGGTTCGCTGGTTTAGTTTCGATCCAGAAGTTTGGATCGAACGGGAACAAATGCCTTGTTATTTGACTCGAACTACGCCAGCTACTCACCAGTTAATTAGAGACAATTTGCACCTTTCTCCAGTCTACGGCGGCTGGGTTGATGCGAAGGGGCCGCGCTATTGTCCGAGTATTGAAGATAAGATTGTGCGGTTTGCCGATAAGGAAAGTCACCAGATTTTTATTGAACCCGAAGGTAGAGATATTCCTGAACTTTATATCCAAGGTTTTTCTACTGGTTTACCAGAAAATTTGCAATTGCAAATGCTGCGGACTCTTCCGGGTTTGGAAAAGTGCGAGATGATGCGGCCTGCTTATGCTGTGGAGTACGATTATTTGCCGGCTACTCAGTGCTTTCCAACGCTGATGACTAAGAAGATTGAAGGGCTGTTTTGCGCGGGTCAGGTGAACGGTACAACTGGATATGAGGAGGCGGCTGCACAGGGGCTCGTAGCGGGGATTAATGCAGCCAGGTTTGCGAAAAATCAGGAGATGATTGTGTTTCCTCGCGAGCAAAGTTATATCGGCACTTTGATCGATGATTTGTGTACGAAGGATTTGCGGGAACCTTACCGGATGTTGACTTCGCGATCGGAATATCGGCTATTATTGCGCTCGGACAATGCTGACCAACGCTTGACGCCGCTGGGACGGGAAATTGGTTTGATTGACGATCGCCGGTGGGAGTTGTTCGATCGCAAACAAGCTAATATTGTGGCAGAGAAGGAACGCTTGTACTCGACGCGGGTGAAAGAGCACGAGGAAGTAGGCAAGGCAATTTTTGCAGACACTCAACAAGCCATTAAAGGTTCAATTACTCTGGCTGATTTGTTGCGTCGTCCTGGGTTTCATTATGTGGATTTGGAACGCTACAATTTAGGCAATTCTACTCTGAAGTTGGCTGAGAAAGATGGTGCAGAAATTGACATCAAATATTCCGGCTACCTGCAAAGACAGCAAAATCAAATCGATGACATTGCCAAACACGAACGCCGACAATTGCCCGCAGATTTAGATTACATGGCAATTACAACTCTCTCCAAAGAATCGCGGGAAAAGTTGGCTAAGGTGAAACCGCTGACTATTGGCCAAGCTGCCAGAATTGGTGGGGTAAATCCGGCTGATGTTAATGCTTTGTTGATTTTTCTGGAAGTGCGAAACCGTCAGCAGCCAGCGGGTGTTGCTAAATAACCTCAACTAGAGGTGTATCAAGGCTTCCTTCAATTTTATGAAATCGCAGTGTGAAAAAGTGTGACTCTTGTGGAACCACTATTTTGTTCGGCGGATTTCATATTGAGGGATATAGATTCTGGGCTTTGCTGAGTCACGGTATGAATCAACTTTTCGCTTGATGTTACAAAACTCACCCGACTGGGCTTATAAAAATTCCGAAATTTTGAATTTATACCTGTATTCAGCAAAGCCACAAAAAAGGAAAACGGGCAGAATCTCAACTCTAATTAATAAAATTCTGCCCGTATATTGTAGATATTGCTCAATCCTCGAACCAAGTCGGAATTTCGCAAACATCCTGCATAAAAATCAGCGTTCATCCGTGGTTCAAATCTCCCCGAAATTTCCACCAGTTTTGCCACCCTCAAAGCCTTAGAAGACCAGCGAGATTCCTTGCTGTACGCTTATATACGCGGTCACTGGTGGTACTAGGAAATAGAGCGGAGTTTGGTATTGGGCGATCATTGCACAACCGGCTACATAGTCATCCCCCAAGGAAGATAAGCAGAGAGGGAGTGGGAGAGTGGGAGAGTGGGAGAGGGGGAGAATAGGTAAAATCTTCCTGATTCCTGATTCCCTCTTCCTTCCATCCGTTACATCCGTTACATCCGTTACATCCGCCCTTGCTAATCCGTTGCCGAACTTCCTTTAATGTGCCCAGAGAATCACGCCAGCTTCATAAGGACTGCTGAGATTATCGTGCTTCGGCAAAACCCGCAACGACAAACCTTGCAAACCACTAGAAGTATAAGTAATGTCAGCCGTATAAAGGCTAGCATTGTTAGAATCTTCTCCCAAATACTCCATCACCACCGGCACGCCACCAATGATATCGCCGTTAGCATCAACCGAGCCTTGATAAAGTTCAACTTGCACGTCCGCAGGCGTCAATCCCATCAGATTAATCCGAGATTTAACAGAGATCGACTGATTGACCTTAACTTCCTTATCCTGGGAAATATCAACAGCCTCAATCTTAATATCCTTCCACTTCGCGAGAACGTGCTTCTTCCAGTGAGACAACTCCTTGGCGGGAGCGCAATTATCCGAAGTCATGGTGTGGTAGCGATCGCTCACTGGGAAATATGCCCGCCGCGCGTAATCCTTCACCATCCGAGCAGTATTGAACAAAGGACAATTCAAGCGAATCGAATCCTTCATTTTCTCCGTCCAACCGCGGGGAATTCCATCAGCATCCCGGTTGTAAAACAGCGGTACAACTTCTTTTTCCATCAAGTCGTACAAAGCATTCGCCTCGACCTCATCCTGATACTTAGTATCTTCGTAAAACTCCCCATGTCCGATCGGCCAACCGGTACGAACATAATCAGCCTCATCCCACCATCCGTCAAGAATGCTCAGATTCGGCAAACCATTCATCGAAGCTTTCATCCCGGAAGTACCGGAAGCCTCACGCGGGCGGCGTGGCGTATTCAGCCACACATCGCATCCAGAAACCATCATCCGAGCAACGTTAATGTCGTAGTTCGGTAAAAACACCATCGAGCTCATCGTCTCGTGCTCGCGGATGAAGTGAACGATATCCCGAATCAATTCTTTACCCGGAATATCCATCGGGTGAGCCTTCCCAGCAATCACAAACTGCACCGGGCGATTTTGATCGCGCATGATCCGCATAATTCGATCGACATCGCGCAAAAATAGCGTCGCCCGCTTGTAAGTAGCAAAGCGACGGGCAAACCCGATCGTCAGCACCTTCGGATTGAGAGCTTCCCGCGCGTGTTCGATTTCCGTTTGGGCAGCACCGCGCTCGCGCAAAGTCTTTTGCAGCCACTCCCGCGCGAACACCACCAACTCCGATCGACAGCGTTCGTGATTGCGCCATAGTTCCTCATCAGGAATCGACGAAAGCCTGTCCCAGAGACGATCGTCCTTACCTGTCATTTCCCAGTCCGGGCCAAGGTATCGATCGTACAACTCCTGAGTAGACTTCGCCACACAACTGCGAGCGTGCACCCCGTTGGTAATTGAAGTAATCGGTACTTCTTCCTGCGGCAAACCCGGCCACAAACCCTGAAACATCGGGCGCGACACCACGCCGTGCAAAGCCGCCACCCCGTTGACAAAACTCGACATTTTAATTGCCAAAATTGCCATATTCAGAGGTGCGGACAAATCCGCAGTATTCTCCCTGCCCAATCCTAAAAACTCATCTTGCGACAAGCCAAACATCTTGGGATACTGACTCAGATAGTGCATCACCATATCCGGCTCGAACAAGTCAAACCCAGCAGGTACCGGCGTGTGAGTCGTAAACATACTGCTCGAAACCACCACCTGTTCCGCTTCTACGAAACTCAGGTGATATTCCTCCATCAGCATCCGAATACGTTCCAAAGCCATGAAAGCCGCGTGGCCTTCATTCATGTGATAAGCAGTAACTGTCAGCCCCAATGCCTTGAGCATTTTCACGCCGCCGATGCCCAGCATGATTTCTTGGTGCATCCGCAGAGTTTTATCACCGCCATACAGTTGGTCGCTAATATCTTGGTCGTAGCGGCTGTTAGGTTCAATATTTGTATCCATTAGGTACAAAGGAACCGTTCCCACTTGTACTCGCCAAATCCGGGCGTACACCTTGCGGCCGGGATAGTCTACCTCAATCCGCAATTCCGAACCGTCGGGATTGCGTTCTGGGTGCAGCGGCATATTGTAGAAATCGTTGAGCGGATAGCGTTCTTGCTGCCAGCCGTCGGCGTTGAGATACTGCGAAAAATAACCTTCTTGGTATAGCAAGCCGAC
Organism: Microcoleus sp. Pol7_B2; assembly: GCF_036701035.1. Classification (NCBI taxonomy): domain Bacteria; kingdom Bacillati; phylum Cyanobacteriota; class Cyanophyceae; order Oscillatoriales; family Microcoleaceae; genus Microcoleus; species Microcoleus sp. Pol7_B2. The sequence continues at coordinate 9,965 of NZ_JAUBQB010000124.1, forward strand.
ACCGACTAAGGGCAAGCCCAAATCGCTAGCTGATTTGAGGTGGTCGCCTGCGAGCACGCCCAAACCGCCGGAATAGATGGGTAGGGCTTTAACTAAGCCGAATTCCATCGAAAAGTAAGCGTAGCATTCTTGCTGCTCGGTGCCGCGCTGTTTGCGGTACCAGGCGCGATTTTTGAGATAATCGTCTAACTGCTGGGCTGCTCGGTTCATTTGGGCAATGAAGCCTTCGTCTTCTGCCATTTCTTGCAGTCGCTCTTGAGATATGGTTCCGAGCATCAGCACCGGGTTTTGGTTGCTGGAGTCCCAGAGGTCTCGATCGAGGCGGCGGAAGAGGTCTTTGGTATCGACGTTCCAGTCCCAGTGCAAGTTGTAGGCAAGCTTGCGTAGGGGTTCGAGAATTGTCGGTAGCGACGGGGAAACGTTAAATGTGCGAATTGGCTGCATAGACAAAGCCTTTATGTTGGGGTAGCGATATTTTCGTCTGTCTTTAGGTACAAGTCCGTTATTCTGCACACTATTTTAAGTTTTAACAAAACCGCCGGGAAGTCCCCACCTATAGGAATGTTAGGTGGGGACTTCCCGGCGAGTCAGGTCCAGCGGGGTTCGAGCGCTCGATCGATGTTCCTCCTCAAAAAGTTTTTCTCGCTTCAGTCGCCAGAGCTTATTAATATTAGTTCTTGATTAGATCGAGCCGACGACGAGATATCAACTTAGGGCTTGCTGAATAATCGATCGCCAACCAAGAGCAGGAGCGATCGATATATTCAAGCAGAGTTAAATATAAG